>JACPOX010000111.1 GCA_016191305.1 Legionella longbeachae
CATAAATCCGTACAAAAAAATCCTGTACTAGCAGAGACCTCAGATGAAATGCCCGTAAAATATTTAGGTTTTGCTGTGGGTCAAGAACTTGCTAAAGAAATACTGGGTTATCAGGGTGGGATAAGCAAAAATTTGAATGAGCTTGCAGGAAGAGTCAATGAAAAGCGATTGTACTGGGTATGGGGTTCTACCTTTGTAAAAACAATGATTGATTTGGTTCCTAAAGATTATTTTTATGCAGGTCAAGCTCCAGGGATCTTAAGCACTTATTCCGATCCGCTTGCTGGGAATCTAAGTTGTGGTATATATTTTGCCCGTTTTGCACTTAGTTTTGGATTATTGTTCAAACATACCATTCGACATCCATGGATGAGTGCCGAAGAAGCAAATATGCCTTGGACGGAACGATTCTTAACCCAATGGGAGCAAAGAAAATTTGGTTTACTGAATGATTCGATTTGGGGAACCGCCAATTTGCTTTCTTTTATTTGGTTAAATTCAAAACATTCATTAAGTGTTTGGGGTGATGCATTAACTGTTGTTCTTTTAATTTTTGATGTTAGTGTAGCTATATGGGATTTTGAGGAGCAAAAAACGAAATATAATAAGGAAATGCTGCAATATAATAAAGATATTGAAAGATTAAATGATGATATACACGAAATGAATCATCAGATTGGTATGAATGAACAAGAACAAAAAGCTAAAGTACACCAAATTCAAATGCAAACTAATGTTTTGAAACGAGCACAAGCAAAATGTGAAAGAGAATGGCAATTGCAAAAAATAACGTTGATTACTAATATCTCTTATGCTGTAGGCCTGACGCTCACTTTTATTGCTTTAACCATGCCATTTGTACCTCTTAGTGCCCCAGTTGCGGCAACTTTAGCTCTGGTTGGCGCTGTTGTGTGTCTTGCTTTCACTGTTATTAATAATGCAATAAAAGGTGGTTTGGAGATACATAGAACAAGACATACGCTCAAAGACTTAGAAAAGGACTATAATGCCTATGTCCTAAAGTTTCGAGAAACTCCGGAAGGAATGGAAAGAAAGTTACTTTTTTTGGAAATTAAAAAACTGGATGCAGGTACAGAATTGCAAAAGGATATGATTGTTTATCAGTCACTAAGTTTGGTGCGTAGCATTATGCTAGAAGTGTGTACCCCTGCGATTATTTTTGCAAGTCTCATATTTTTACCATTAGGTGTTGGAGCCATACCCATTGGTGCTGCATTAGCGATGGCTATAGCCACTCACTTCATGATTGATGCTCTGTTTAAGCCAGAGGAAAGAAAGGAATTAGCTCCATTTAATGATCTTGAATACGAAGGATTTTGTAAATTTACTAATCAGCTTAACCCGGAAAAAAGTAGTGAAAAAACAAAATTTTCTTTCTTCAAGTCTCCAGTCAAAGACAACTTAAAAGATGATAGTAATGATTTGGACTATTTACCTTCAAAGGAATAAGTTGGCATAGAAACTCCATATAAGGCCCTAACTTAACGTTATGAAGAAGCACCTTAGATCTAAACTAACAGATCTAGGTAAATCAAAGTTCCTTATCCATCACTACAAAATACTGCCATTCATTAACTTCTTATGTATAATCCTAGGAAAAGCTTGCATGGAGTGCTTTCATGAAAAAGTTCACTGTTTTGTTGTGGCTTGTGTTGTCAGGATATGTTAGCGCATCTTTTTCAGGCAATGCTTGCGATATGACTGCTGGCATGTCTGATTCTTATGTGTTAGCGCTGAGCTCCCAACCTGGTTTTTGTCAAACCTATGGATATGAAGTAGGTAAGCCTGAATGCATGCATTTATCTAAGAACTCTTATCAAGCCAAACATCTTACTTTACATGGTCTGTGGCCTAATCAAAGTGCCTGTGGTCAAAGATACGGATATTGTGGTATTAAACAAAAAACACATCATTGTACCTACTCTCCTTTGAATTTATCTTCTGAAGTGTCTCAACATTTGAAAATAATCATGCCAAGCTACGCTTATGGGAGTTGTTTAGAGCGACATGAATGGAACAAACACGGTAGTTGCCAGATTTTATCAGTAGATGATTATTTTTCTTTAGCCATGCGTTTGACCGCCGCCGTTGATGATTCTGTTTTCGGGCAGTATTTAACCGAACATCTAGGACAAAAAGTACAGCTCAGTGCTTTAAGGGATATGGTTGTTAAAGCTTTTGGCAAAACGAATTCTGGTAAAATCTATCTAGGATGTAAGAATGGAGTATTGGTTGATATTTATATTCAATTGCCCGCTCTTATTCCTTTTAATCAATCTTTAGAATCGTTAATTGATGAGGCCCCGAATCAAAAAACTTATGATACCTGTCCCCAGAAGCTGATTCTTTCTGATTTTAATAAAGAATCTTGGTATTAATTTGATTTCATGAGGAACGAGTGAGTGAAAGATAACTTATTCTTGCACATTCTTAGGACTTCCTCTAATGTAGAGTAATTATTGATATAGGAATGAAGCTTATGCAAAAGCGGTGCTATTCTTTGATTCTAATTGCTTTTTTATTGGTGTCTTGCGCCCATCATGGTACAAAAAATCCTCCAACCTCCTCGCCAGCGATTAAAACAGAACAAATCAGGCGAGTCGATGCGTTTAATCAAGTCGATGTGCAGGGACAAATAAATGTCACCTTACATACAGGTTACAAACAGCCAGAAGTTATTTTAAAAGGTGATGCTCGCGATTTGGCTGCGATAAAAGTATTAGTCTCACAAAATACGCTTTATTTGGTTCTAGGTAAAGGATATCCAGCTTATGGACCGGTACATGCTGATATTAGGGGACGATTTTTAAATAGTTTAAGAGCTCAAGACACAGGTTCAATCACTGGGAGCCAATTACATACCAGTGTACTCGATGTCTATTTGATAAATACTGGAGCAGTACGCTTAGGTGGTTCTATTGGTTTACATGTACTTGATATAAAAGCTAAAGAGGGGCTCACTCAAATTAGTGGTATTTCGAGCCAAAACTTACAGTTGAATTTGCAAGGTGGTCCAAAAGTGCAACTTTCTGGTGTTGCTAATTTAACTAATCTGAATATACAGGGAAATGCTTGGCTTAGTTTCTATTGGGTTAAAACAGATACTTTAATTGTCCGAGCAAAACAATTAGCTCATATTCAATTAGCTGGAGCAGTAAATAGACTTGATGTTGAACTTTGGGGGAATGCACGGTTTAAAGGTCGTTATTTACGCGCTCAGCGCAGTTTTGTAAAAACACATGGTCATTCTGTTGCGGAAATTTCAGTGGCAAAACATCAAAGCAATTTCGCAACAGATGCCAGCGACATTTATTATTATAATCTTCCTAATACTCGAGCAGATTTCATGGTTTTTAACGGTTCCGTATTAGATATGCGGGAATGGAATCAGAGCGAGTTGAAAGATTTTGATAGATACAATAAACAATTCCCTTAGTAGGGCCGTGTCCTGAAGGGTGATGATCTGGTACCCACCCACCATGAAGTGAAGTATTTGGTAGGTTTGGCCCCTGGCCCAACAAAGGGCTATATGTTAGGCCGGTGTTCATGTTGGGGCAGGGGCCAAACCTACAGTGTATTGTCTAAACTCCAATGATTGATGCACTGAACAATCTGATCCAGATCATTATCTAATGGTAAAACATGAGCAGAGTTTTTTAACCAGTGTATGTTTGTATTAGGTAAATGAGAGAACATTTTTTCTACTTGTTTGGAAGCGATAACACTATCATAAGCCCCTAAAAAAAGATCCGTAGGACAATTGGGGGCCACCCATTGATGTTCACGTATCATAGTAAATAATTCAATCAGTGAAGAAATCGGTATTTTTCTAAATGATATTTCAGCATGTTGATTGGTTATAAGATTACCTGCTTGACCCCTTAGCTCACAAAATCCCAGTTTTTTTAGTAGACATAGCAGTTTTAAATTCTTTTTAATGTTCATTTGTAATTTTAAAGCAGGAGCTAAAAGAAACATATGATTGAATGTAAAATGTTGACTTAATTTACACGCCAGTAACGCGCCAAGAGATAAACCCAGGACGTCCACTTTTTGGTATTCCTTAAATAATAATTCACATGTTTGGCTAGCGCATAAAAGCCACTCCGATCCTTTTGTCTGCTCAAAAGCTGCTATGCTGTCTGCATGACCTGGTAATGCTGGACAGAGTAAAGCATCATAATTTTTTAATTGGGGAATGATGAAACGATAAACTGCTGGAGAGGAAGTAAATCCGTGCAAAAGCAGTAACGCACGGTCTTTTTTTATTCCTCGCTGATTAACTGGTTCAAGTAAAGAAAAGTCTTTCTGTTTGAGATCGCACAGTTGTTTACCACGTCGCATAAAGCGAAAATCATTTGGGTTCATATATTCAATCCATGCAAGTTGTATAAATATTGCAAAGTTAACGTAAATTATTGCAGTTTATTATCTTATAGCAAGAATGATTTTGATAAAATAAATAATTATATTAATGGAAAATAATAGCTTGATGCCATAATTCTTCATTCCTTGGAGTACATCATGTTTTTGGGTGTGCTATATTATAAGTGTAGGGTATAAAAAGAGGTTTTTCATGGGCACTGAGAGAATTGACACTACGAATGATACTCCTGATCCAAATAGAGAAGGTGAGGACACTCCTATTCCATCACCACAAGGTGAGGACACTCCTATTCCACCACCACAGGGTCAGGAAACTCCTGACACTCCTGTTCCCCCCCCCCCCCAGAAGAAAGAACCAGAGCAACCAAAGAAGAAAACACCATCAGGAAGTAAAGAAGAAGAAGAAAAAAAGAACTGGTCTGATCAAAAGAAAGATCAGCTTGAACAATTACAAGCAATGGTTGCTGATATCAATGGTGCAATCAATGACGCGTTAAAAAATGCTGCGAAGACTGGAATAGACAAGCTTTCTCAAACGAAGGTAGGGCAAGCGTTAGGTAATTTGAAAGACACAGTAAAAGACAAGATAAAAGATGTGGCTTCTGAAAAATGGGAAAATGTTAAAAATGCCGCCAAAAATAGTAGTGTTGGGCAGGTATTATCAAATGCAAAAAATTCTTTTGATAATTTTATAGATAATGTCGCAAAGAAATTAGATTCGCTTTCCGATAAAATTAAAGGACTTGACAAGAAAAAGTCGGATAAAGAAGACGATAAAAAAGACGATTATGAAGACGATCATGAAGAAGATCATGAAGAAGATCATGAAGAAGATGCAGATTGGGAAACTGGAAACGATGAAATAGAAGATCATGATGATGAACTAGAGCATTCTCAAGATTCTAGATTGGATCCCAGTGACTATGATACAAATGATTTTAGTGAGTATTCTACGGTTGATCCCAGTGAAGATAATTCTGATGATGTTATAAATACTTTTTCTGACCCTGAAACTGATCCATATGAGTCTCAAATGGACGTTCCTGAAGACACAGCAAATCCATATCAGGCGATTAACAATATTAGTCCGAACGAGTACTCAACAACATCTCTGTCCCCTTCTAAATCTAAGTCTGATCAATCAGAGGTTTTAGAGGAAAAGAAGGAAAGTGGAATGCAAAATAATTGATAATCTAGTTGATTTTCATTTCCGCTTTGGCAGGGCCACAAATAATGATCCTGGGTGATTCAATGCATTTGCTTCTATGCCAGCTTGATCGCCCTCGCCCTTATAGACGTCAACATGCGGTCCTATAATCGCGCCACCAGTATCTTGGGACACACACCATGAAGTTGTTTTTTTGCTGTTATAGATAAAAGTCATTCCAATAGGGATGACTTTGTGATCTGTTGCGCATGAAGTATGGGGAGTTAAAGAAATATTTTCTGAGCCATAAGGTCCTCCATACTCCCTAGCAAAAAACACATAGCTTTGATCTCGATTACGTAAGTTGGCGGCTTTATCTTGGTTCAGAAGATTATCGAGATATTGGCGAATTTGTTTTTCTGAAGCAGCACTTTGTCTAATTTTCTTAGACACCTTACAACGTAACTTTTCTTCATCATGACATTTAGGATCTTTAGCACATCGTTCAATTGTATCAAGATTTCCACCACAGGTTGGGTCTTGGGCACATTGAACTATACGACCCAGCATAGTACGCGGTCTGCCGTTGGCACCATCGTAATTAATATGGAATAATTTATCCTTAATAATTAATGAACCAGAACCTTCAAGCATTAAAAAAGAGGGATCATTTGGGTCTTTGACATAGCCAATGGCATATTTAGGATTTAAAGCTCCATGATCAATTTCGTCTCGGTCTGGGGCTACAGAGTATGTGCCATTGGCATTTTTTATACAAAATCCACGAACCATTTTGGTAAGCGGATCAACACCGCAAAGAGGGGCTTTCAAATTAAATTTTTTGCTTTCCAAAGCTACATTTACTACACCTGGATTACCGTAGATAGGGTATAAAAATGCACCTTCTCGTTTGGTGCGAGCCTCGACTGCAGCTGGCGCGTAATAGGCAGTAAATTGAAAATCACCTTTTTTAAACCCTGAATGATTATCAGGCCAACCCTCGCTTTTATACCAGTCAAATTCGTTTTTAATGTTTGATAAATATGTTTGAAAATCACCATGAGCTGCTTTTGCAAGAAGAAGCATTTTTTTGGTGGTATTAATGCACCATTCTTGGCGTTTGAATTTATGACCAGCAATAGTTACCGTTTGAAATGCACCACGGTTTTTTTGGCAGTTTTCAATTTGAATAGTTAATGCTTGAATCACTTCATCCATATTGCCCACAGGGTTTTCTATTGGTAGTTCTGATGCGGCAATTTTATGAAATTTAAAACGCAATACGCCGGGCTCTTTGGCAGCCATTTTCTGTCTTGTAGTAAAGTCTGCAAATCTTCTAATATCTAAACAACGCTGGATTGGATCAGCAGGAAGGGCTGCTTGAGTGATGAGACTAAAAGTCATTAGTACGATTATTAAAGTCGATTGATACATTGCTATCCTTTAGCCAAGCTTCGTTGATTTATAATAAGGATTATATAAGTGATGAGCTTACTTTCAAAGGGGGAGATTTTGGAATGAGTATAGTTTTCGCACAAACCACACAGTCTGTTGTGAATTTAAGCAGAAATTTAAAGTCCGCTACAATATTAAGTACTCAAAAGGACCTGCTTAAATAAAAATCGTTTTCCCAAAGCTATTCCAGGCATTTCTATGTATTTCCATGATAAATGTGCTAGAACAATAGTGATGACTAAAGCAGCAATGACTAATAAATTATTGCCTAGCAATGAGTTAGTTGAAATATATCGAATGAGCTCATTAGTTTTCGGAGCATGCAGCATAGGAGCAAAATCATAGTGACACAAGCGAGAAAGTAGCATTGCGAGACTAATAAAAAGGAAAATCACAGCAAAATGAATCATATAAATTGAATAAGATAATTTTCCTAAACTTTTAAAAAATTGATTCTTCAGTATCGAAGAGAAACAACCACCTTCCAAAGAAAATATGATTATCACCATACAAAAGCAGAGACTTGCTACTATACCCTGCTGGGGTGTATTTGAGTTCAAAATAATCAAAACCATAAAAAGACATAGTCCTTCAAGCAGATTAAGCATATATCTTGTAAGGGACATTCTTACTGTTTTTTGATAAATCAAATAAGCAAGTATCCCAGAAAAAAAACAAGAACATACCCGCATGATGTTTGTATTGAAAAGATCAAGATTTGTCATTAAAGCAAAAAAAGAAAAAGCTGCAATTCCTGTGAAAATAAATAGGCTTAATTTACGATTTAAAATTAATAGTGCAGCAAAAAGTATATATACATATAATTCAGCACTAATACTCCATGAGGGGCCGTTAAACGATAAGGGATCTGCTTTATTAAGCCATGATTGTAATAATAAAAGATTGGGGATGATTTCTTTGATTGAGTTGCTACCGGAAAAAGCATGACCATTGAAATTAAAACCTTTTATTTCTGCTAACCATTTTCCACATTCAAAAAAAATAAAAACAACAAGCATAAAAAAGTGTAAGGGATAAAGACGAAATATTCTTTTAAGAAGAAATGCATTAAAATCATTGTAATTTAATAAAACATTTCTATAACTATGAAATAAAACAAACCCGCTTAAAACAAAAAAGAATTCTACAAATAAATGAGCGTTTCTAAAAAAATTAAGTTCAGTTAAACTGCCTGGAACATGTAGATGAAAAAGTACTACAGATAAAGCGCATAAGCCTCTAAAGCTATCAAGTACGATAAAACGATGTTCTTTTGCCATGAAGCGTTGACCTTAAATTTTCATCATTGTGACAATTTTTGAGAGTTTATAGCAATTCTTTCAATTTGAAAATTAGTTTGACACGACCCAAATGTTTTCTTGTGTTCCTTGCAAAAATCCCTTACCATCTGTAGGCGCTATGCGCAGATCTTTTGCTATTCAGTCAGAAGATAACCAACAATTATACAAAGCATAAGTGAAAATTTTAGTCATATCACAATATTTCTGGCCTGAAACGTTTATTATTAATGAGCTGGTCCAAACCATTGCAACCCAAGGGCATTACATAGAGGTTCTTACGGGGAAGCCCAATTACCCTGAGGGGAGTGTGTTTGAAGGATATTCTGCTTCGGGCTATTCCACCGAGTTATATAATCAAATTCCTGTTCATCGCGCTCCCCTTTTTCCTAGAGGCAAAGGAGCTAAGAAATTATTATTAAATTATTGTTCTTTTATCTTAAATGGCCTTTTTTATTTCCCTCGCTTTGTAAAGAAAAAACAATTTGATGTTATTTTTGTATTTGCTCCATCGCCAATTACTTCGGCAATTCCTGCTATTTTCCTAAAATGGCGCTTGCGGACACATTTAGCTTTGTGGGTGCAGGACCTTTGGCCTGAAAGTGTGAAGGCAACGGGCTTTATTCAAAATAAATTTTTATTGTGGTTAATTGGTTATATGGTTAGAGGAATATATGCTGCTTCTGACACTTTATTGGTGCAATCGAAAATTTTCGCTACCTTGATGGAAAAATATACCTCAACAGAAAAAATTGTTTATTTCCCCAACTCATTTTTAGAGCCTAAAGTAAATACTGAAATCGAACCGGTTCTTCCTTCCAGTTTGTTAAAAGAGCTAGAAGAGAATAGTTGTTTTGTTTTTGCTGGTAATTTGGGTACGGCACAAGCTTTGGATACTATTCTGCAGGCAGCAGAAAAAATTATTCATATACCTCAGTGTAAAATTTTGTTAATTGGTAATGGAAGTAGAAGTAATTGGTTAAAACAGCAAATTGCTGAGAGAAAAATTAACAATGTTATGCTTGCAGGTCGTTTCCCATCTGATATTATGCCAGCTATTTTTTCTCGTGCGGTAGGTCTTTTAGTTACCTTAAAAAAAGAAGAGATTTTTTCTTATACCATACCTAGCAAAATCCAAGCTTATCTAGCTGCAGGACGTCCTATTATAGCTGCTTTAGATGGCGAGGGCGCGCGTATTATCAACGAAGCGCAAGCAGGATTGGTTTCTCCATCTGAAGATGCTGCTGCACTGGCCAAAAATATCGAAGAACTATATTATATGCCTGTTTCAAAGCGGGAAAATCTAGGGAAAGCAGGCCAGGAATATTTCCTTGAACATTTTGAAATGAAGAAACAAAGTCTCCGATTGATTGAGATTCTTAAGGAACGTGCACGTTCGTAAAATTATAAATAAAGAGGTATTTGATTGAAAATTCTAGTTTTAGGCGTAACTGGCATGTTGGGTAGTGCTGTATTTCATACATTTAACCAACGGAGTGATGAGTTTGAGGTTTGGGGTACTTTAAGGAGCAAAGAAGCTTTAAAATACTTCCCTAACGCTTCACATCAAAACCTAATTTCAAATGTCGATGTCCTTGATTTCGATTCTTTATGCAGGGTATTTGAACGAGTTCGGCCTGATGTTGTGATTAATTGCATTGGGTTGATTAAACAACTCGCAAGTGCTAAAGATCCATTATTCGCTTTGCCCATTAATGCCATGCTCCCACATCGTTTAGCAAAATTATGTGGTTTAGCAAGAGCGCGTTTGATTCACATCAGCACTGATTGTGTGTTTTCTGGAAAAAAAGGCTTATATAAAGAAACAGATGCATCAGATGCAGAAGATTTATATGGAAAATCAAAGTTCATTGGAGAGCTCACCGAATATTCGCATGCGATAACATTACGCACCTCAATAATTGGTCATGAATTCAATAGTAATACAGCTTTAGTTGAATGGTTTCTTTCGCAACAAAATGAAGTTAAAGGCTATGTTAAAGCCATTTTTTCTGGCTTACCTACCTTTGAGTTGGGTCGTGTGATGCGTGATTATATTATTCCCAAACCTGAGCTTTGTGGTCTTTATCATGTTGCGGCTACTCCTATTAATAAATATGAACTGATTTCTTTAATTGCTGAAATTTATAAGAAAAAAATCAAGATAGTGGCCGATCAAGACCTCATGATTGATCGTTCTCTTAATGCGGAACGGTTTAAAGCAGCAACTGCTTATGTAGCTCCTTCTTGGCCGCAATTGCTTTCTTTAATGCATGAGTCTAAAAATTTATATGGAGTTCATTAGTATGTTTGATAATAAAGTCCTTATGATTACTGGTGGTACAGGTTCATTTGGGCATGCTGTTTTGAAGCGTTTTTTAAAATCCAATATTCGTGAAATACGTATTTTCAGCCGCGATGAAAAAAAGCAGGAAGATATGCGTAATGAATTTAATAATGAAACAATAAAATTTTACATTGGTGATGTGCGTGATTATTCTGCAGTGGCTGAAGCAATGATAGGTGTCGATTATGTTTTTCATGCCGCCGCTTTAAAACAAGTACCTTCTTGTGAATTTTATCCAATGGAGGCAGTTCGCACAAATATTCTTGGTACAGAGAACGTTCTAGCCGCAGGAATCGCTAATAGGGTGAAACGAATTGTGGTACTAAGTACTGATAAAGCAGTTTACCCTATTAATGCAATGGGTATTTCTAAAGCTATGGCAGAAAAAATTGTTGTTGCTAAGTCACGTGTCGTTACTGCTGATGGACCTATTCTCTGTGCAACACGTTATGGGAATGTGATGGCTTCAAGAGGTTCTGTCATCCCTCTTTTTGTTGAGCAAATTAAAGCAAAGCGTGTTTTAACCATTACCGATCCTAAAATGACCCGCTTTTTAATGTCACTGGAAGATTCTGTAGATTTAGTGCTGCATGCTTTTACTCATGCGAATCAAGGCGATATTTTTGTGCAAAAATCTCCAGCCTCAACTATTGCTGATTTAACGCAAGCATTAATTGAAATTTTTAATGGTGATAATGCAGTTAAAATCATTGGCACACGACATGGTGAAAAATTGTATGAATCTTTGGTTTCCAGAGAAGAGATGGCTAAAGCAGAAGATATGGGAAGATATTACCGAATCCAAGCAGATAATCGAGATCTGAACTATAAAAAATATTTTGTAGAAGGTGAGGAAATTATTTCCAATTTTGAAGATTATACTTCTCATAACACACAGCAATTGAGTATACCCGAAATTAAAGAGTTACTATTAAAACTGGACTTTATTCAAAGAGAACTGGATTAATTTTGATCCTTAGTTGTGAAAGTAAATAGCTCTTACAAGTACCATTGAAATAATCTTTGGTACTCTTAACTCATTAGTTTTCCTCGTTCTTTCAATATTAAATGCTCAAAAAAGATGTTTTTTCACACTTATTTTATATTGACAATATTTTTACTTCACTTTCATTAATAAATGCTGTAATGTAACAGCTCATATTGGAAAAATAATTGCTTTAGTGTTTTTTTTATAAATTATATGTTTATTAAGCGACCATGCCTCTGGGCTGGTGTAACTTTATTATAGACATATCACAAATGATAATAAGAGGGGTCTGACATCATGAAATTAAAAATTAACAAGAATATACAAAAATTTAATAAATCTATTTTAAGGTATTCTTCTACCAGTGAAACACCAAATATGCAACCAAAGGTGCTGGTACCGAATGTACAACCAAGCACGATTGTACCGAATACAGCTATAAATAAGGAAAATGAATTAACTAAAGACTTCACATCAATACCAAGATTAAACTCTAATTATGAATTGAATAAATCGATCATAAAGAAAAATGACAACAATAATTCATACTCTGTATTTGGTTTTTTTGCTTGTGTTGTTGCTGGAGCAGCCGCCTTTGCTTATTATGATTATAAAGATAGATTTCCAAACGATGAGTTACGTGACACAATTCAAAGCCAATTAGGTAGTGTTATTGATTTTGATGTGCTTAAGTATGCTGGGCAAGGAAATGGGACCCATGGTCGTCATGCCCCACGTCTTTATAAATTAAATGAAGAAAAAGGAATTTATATCTATGTTAAAAAACTTAATGGAAAAGCATTGATTAATGAACTGTGGATGAATCGATTGGCTTATGAATTAGGCATAGGAACTAAGTCATATTTAGTTAAGGTGGATCATGGAAATGGAAAATCTGCTTATTATGTAGCAACAAAGAGTATCGGGTCGAATACAGATATGCAAGCCTTTGCTTCAGAAGCTAAAGAGAGTTTGCAAATGCGTGAATCCTTTAATCCAAAGAATTTTATGGCTTCTCTCGTCTTTTCTTATCTCATTGGCGATAAAGACAATAAGCTTAAAAATTACATTTTTGCTACGTACCCGAATGGTGTACAAATTGTTTATTCAATTGATCAAGAACTAGCCAATCCAAAACAAGGTAGTTCCTTTAAATTTACTACAAATGTTGAAGAATTTTTATTTCGAGGTGGTTTGGGTGAATATGATAAAAATGCCAAAGTTCAAGATGATGGCGGGCAATTAGGAAATATTACTGATGGGGATAGATCCGATGAGTATGGCATGGGCATGGCTACTTACGGAAAGGAAATTCATGAAATGATAGTTAATTCGCTGCAAAAAGATATACCATCTGCTATTGTCATGTTAAAACAAGTTGTCAATATGTCTGATGATAGCTTTAAAGAGAGAGTAATCGCTCCATTTGGTGATTTTTTTACTTATGCTGAGAAGCAAGACATTTTAAGCGATTTCAAAAAAGTGCAAATTACAGCTGCTAATTGTCTTGAGCAATATGAGTTAAATAATGATACTAGCATTAATCTTTCTTTTCGGAATTAGGGATGGAGTCACTACCATTAAGTTAAGGAAAAGTGCTTTAATGTAAAGTTGGGCCAGGGAGCCCAGCCTACAAAATCTTTAATGGCAGTAGGGGATGGAGTGAGCCATCCCTTTTTTTAGGCAATAGAGAAAGTCAGTTTTTTTCCAGTTTATTTCTAAGATCAATCAATACTCGACTTCCAGTACAAAACATAGCAACTTTTAATTCATATTCTATAGTTCGCATAAATAAATTTACTTGTTTGGCAGACTCTAATGCTGCTTCCAACAAGGGTTGTGCATAACCTACAGTGCTAGCACCTAAAGCAAAAAGCTTAGCAGCATTTAATCCATTAACTACTCCTCCAGACCCCCAAATTTCATATGAAGGGTTCAGTTCTGCTGCTTGTTTTACAGACGTAGCTGTATCAATTCCCCAATTGCGAAAAGTAATTGCTGCTTGTTGCCGAATCGGATCATCAGTTGCTCGGTGTCCTTCAATTCGTCCCCAATGAGTTCCTCCCAATCCGCCTATGTCAAGGGCTGCAATACCAATATCATTTAAGCGCGTCATGGTTGTATGAGAGAAACCGCAGCCTGTTTCCTTGAGGATAATAGGTAGTGGTAGATTTTGTACTAAATTTGCTAAGGCTTGCCAACATCCTTTATATGTAGTTGTCCCTTCAGGTTGCATACATTCTTGTAAAGGATTACAGTGAATAATTAATGCATTTGCTTGCAAGGCATCAGTCAAGCGCTGTATGTCAGCAATTGGTGTTGTGATTAATTGCGCTATTCCTAAGTTACTGTATAGGCTGACTTGAGGAAAATCTTGGCGTAAATGTTGCCATTCAAAAGCTGCTTTTGGATCGGTTAGTTCCCTTCTTTGAGAACCTACTCCCATAGCCCAACCACTTTGTGCGCAAGCTTCAACAAGATTGCGATTGATGTGTTTTGCGCGACGATGCCCTGCGGTCATTGAGCTAATAATAAAAGGTTTTGCAACCACTTTTCCAAATCGATAACCTTCAATGTTGATTTCATCAAAGTCCAGATCAGGAAGTGCATCATGCACTAATGTAATATTATCCAAAGTACTTAACTCAGCAGTTTGGTTTTCAGACATTAAAGCTAATTTAATGTGATCTTGTTTTCTTTGTTCAAACTGATCGTAGTTATTTGTCATGGATTAAAGCTCGTTTTACTTTTGATTTAGGGATAGATATTCAGCTATTCTATATCTTTATAGGGACTTTTGTCTCATATTTTACTTTGTAACGATTTTATTTATGTGAAATAATTATCCTTTTTTTATACATTCACAAGGAGCATCCATGAGTACCGCGCGGATTGTTATTGGAATAACTGGTGCTTCAGGAATGATTTATGGCATACGTCTTTTAGAATTATTACGACCTACTTCTGTTGAAACTCATTTAATTGTAAGTAAATCAGCCCAATTGACCCGGAAATATGAAACAAATATTTCTCTTACAGAATTGAAAGCATTGGCTGATGTATATCACTCCTGGAATGATGTTGGAGCAAGTATTGCCAGCGGTTCTTATCAAACCATGGGAATGATTATTGCTCCATGCTCGATGAAAACCTTGGCAGAAATCACGCATGGTACTAGTGATAATCTTATTGGTCGAGCCGCTGATGTTACTTTAAAAGAGCGTAGAAAATTGGTGCTTATGCCTCGAGAGTCGCCTTTACATTTAGGACATTTGCAAAATATGGTGTCCTTGACGCAACAAGGAGCAATCCTTTGTCCTGCTATGCCCGCATTTTATACTAAACCAGAAACTATTGATGATATCGTTAATTACAGTGTAGGAAGAATACTCGATCTTTTTGATATTGATGTGGGTGTAGTGGAGCGTTGGCAGGGGTAAATTTATAAAAAGTCAGTTCGTATTAAGTGAACTACAGCTTTTGATCAAAATTCAATACCCCTGACTTCTCTGTAGGTTGGGCCAGGGGGCCAACCTTCAAAATCCTTAACTTAATGGCATTGTCCCAGATTTTAACCCGTATAATTTGCTGCATAAAATTATCTCAGATTCAACGAGACGTCGAAGATAGAAATTATGAATTGTTAACACATTAAAATTTTTGTAAGAAAATTGAAAAAATAAGGCTTTTTCAGTCTGAGCATGGTCATATCAAATACAATTAAAATGGCAAGATACTAGACTAGGCGATCAGGAGGAGCTCCATGCCACCAAAGCCAGAAACACATTTCAATCCTAAGATACCTCAAGGTATTATAATTGATATTC
>JACPOX010000112.1 GCA_016191305.1 Legionella longbeachae
TCTTCACTAAGAATTCTGAATAAAAGACTTATTAAATTCCAACAAACCGATGGTTCAACGTATGAAATTAAACATCAAAAAGAAGTAAATGCTGCATTACAGAATATTGTTGCAGAAAACATCTGGGACAATTTATCACAATTAACGTCATTCCGTAATCGTTCTGCTACTAAAGATACTGGGGTGAAGGCGGCAAATTGGTTAAAAGATACTTTTGAAGCCATGGCTGTTGAAAGTGGCCGTACTGATACGGCAACATTTTTTGTGGAAACGGGTCGGTATAAACAACCTTCTTTAGTTACTGTAATTGGCAAAGACATCAAGGCACCCGGGGTTGTAATTGGGGCTCACATGGATACGCTAGATGGCAATATGCCAGGTGCGGGCGATGATGGTAGTGGTACCGTTACGATTATGGAAATGGCACGAGTTTTGTTATCTACAAAAACAACATTTAAACGTCCAATTTATATTATTTGGTATGCTGCCGAAGAACGTGGCCTGGTTGGTTCTCAATATGTGGTGGAACATTTTACGGATCATTCAATTCCCGTAAAATCTGCGATTCAGTTTGATATGACAGGTTATCGTGTTGATCGAAAAGATCCGAGCATGTGGGTATACACTGACTATACCAATAAGAGCTTGAGTAATTTTGTCTCAGAATTAATCAAGACTTACGTTCAAGTGCCAGTTAAGTATTCAAAATGTGGTTATGGTTGTAGTGATCATGCTTCATGGCATGAAGCAGGTATTCCTGCGGCATTTCCATGTGAATCCAACTTTGAAGAACATAACCCCTACATTCATAGCGCTTCTGACACTATGGATTTGTTGAGCCTGGAACATATGACTAATTTCTCCAAATTAGCTGTAGCTTTTGCCATTGAAATGGCTTCTGAGTAATCTCTAAATACCTCCATGAATTCATGGAGGTATTTGTCACATTCCTTCTGACTGTGTTTAGTAAAGAGCATTGATTTTATTAACCATTCATATATATAATAATTTGCCAACGAAATATTGAGCTGCAGTCAATGCGAATTTTTTAACTTCTCTATGGTCTTGATTGAAAAATCGCAAGCTAATATTTCAGCCTTTGGCGTTCAAGATATATACCTGGTGTTTTCAAATAGAATAAATGAAATCAGTAATCGCTGTAATTTAGTTTTTTCAGATATTCGATACTAGACCCTCTAAGACTTTTTATCGTTTATCAAATTAATTCAAATTTTTTTACAAGGAGTAAAAAATTGTGAAACGACTTAACATTGCATTTGGACTGGTTGCAGGGATTTTTTCCGCAAGTGCGCTAGCTTCTGAGCCAGCAAAAATCAGCCCAGTAGTGATTCCAGAAGTGAAACATGACGTATCTATGACATTAAAAGAAATGGCTTTAACTGCTCCTGTAGCTGTTCAAGCACCAAGTCATGAGGTGCCTATACACACAGTGCCGCTGAAATTGAAGCCATTAGAGCATAACTTCATTGATGAGGCGATTCAATCGAGCATACAGTGGCCTCTAAACACTATTCCTGGTCTTAATTTTTTAGGTTTGGGTGTTGGTTTTCCAGGATTTACTCCTTCATCTTTTCCTCCAGATACTAATGCATCAGTAGGATTGACTCAAGTAGTACAATGGGTTAATACCAGTTTTGCGATTTTTGATAAAAGTACAGGACTGCTTGTTTCCGGGCCAACCCCAGGAAATGCATTCTGGGTTGGGTTTGGTGGTCCATGTGAAAATGATAATGATGGGGACCCTATTGTTAAATATGACCAGTTGGCTAATCGTTGGGTTATGACCCAATTTGCTGTTGGAGACCCTAATCACAATACGCAGTGTGTTGCTGTTTCCACTTCACCGGACGCAACTGGGACATATAATCGTTATGCATTTGATTTTGGCACCAATTTTAATGATTATGGGAAGTTGGGTGTTTGGCCAGATGCTTATTACATGCTTTTGGTAATGTTTCCAGCAGGTGAACCAGACGAGGAGGATTTGGCACATGCACTGCCAACTGAGGGTGGTCCTGCAGCTTGCGCATTAGATCGTAATAGTATGTTGGCTGGAAATACTGCTAGTATTCAATGTTTTCAACCTGATCCTGCAGCAGGTATATTTCTCCCGTCAGATCTAGATGGCCATATACCACCTCCTAAAGGTGAGCCAAACTTTTTTATTGGTCTTCTACAAGATCAAGATGGAGTTACATCGACTAATCATCTTGCTGTGTGGCGGTTTTTTGTAGATTGGCAAGATCCTAACAACAGTCAATTTGTTGGACCTACTGCACTGAGAGTGAAAGAGTTCAACCCAGACATTTGTGATAATACTTCTGGGAATGTAGAAGGTGATTGTGCTGTTCAACAAGGGACTGATGTGAAACTTGAGGTGTTAGCGGATCGTCCAATGTATCGGTTGGCTTATCGTAATTTTATCTTACACCAATCATTGGTTTTGAATCATAATGTTAGAGTGGGTGATCAGATGCCGGGTACCCGTTGGTATGAACTTAGGAAAAGTCTTTTACGTCCAAAACTGCATGTTCATCAGCAAGGAACATATATGCCAAATGATGGCAATGGCCGATGGATGGGTAGCATTGCGATGGATAAATGGGGCAATATCGCTTTAGGTTATAGCGTTTCTGGTCCTAATTTGTATCCATCTATCCGATATACTGGACGCGCATTTTTTGACCTACGCAATTATATGCGTAGTGAAAATACTATTGTGAATGGTGGAGGATACCAATTACCATTTTCAGAAGGCAGAAGAAATCGATGGGGTGATTACAGCAGTATGGCCATTGACCCCAGTGATGATTGCACGTTTTGGTATACAACCGAGTTTATTCAAACAACAGGGATAGCTAATTGGAGCACTCAAATTGCTTCATTTAGATTTCCATTCTGCAAATAAATCTTAGTTTTCCAGAACAGCATAAAATTTTTATGCTGTTCTGCTTTCAGTTGGTAATGGTGGGCAATGATAGGTTTCAGTAATCTTGTTTTCATTATCTACAGATTGCAGAACGATTGGGAATTTCCATAAAGAATAGAGATGTTTTAATACTCCTGCTGTGGTGTTGCCTAGAGGTATTCTATTTTGTTGGGTATATCTTAAGGTCATTGAACGATCACCTTGTAAGTCAACAGAATAGATTTGAATATCAGGATCCAGATAACTTAAATTATACTGTCTTGATAAGGCTTCTCTAATTTTTTTGTAACCAGTCTCGTTATGAATTGCATTGATGTAAAGTTCTGGGCTTCGGTCGTCGTCTACAATATAAAATAATTTTAAATCACGAATTAATTTAGGAGATAAATATTGCGCAATAAAACTTTCATCTTTGAAATTACGCATGGCAGTATTTAGACTGCTAAGCCAATCGGTATTTGCCAAATAAGGGAACCATAATTTATCTTCATCCGTAGGCGCCTCACAAATTCTTTTAATATCTTGCATCATATGATATCCCAAAGTATAGGGATTAATGCCGTTATAATAGGGGCTATTATAAGCAGGTTGCATAATCACATTGGTATGATTTTGTAAAATTTCCAGCATAAACTCATCGGTAACTAGGCCTTCGTCATATAATGAATGCAAAATGGTATAATGCCAAAAACATGCCCACCCTTCATTCATCACCTTGGTTTGACTTTGAGGATAAAAATATTGCGCCATTTTTCGAACAATCCGTACGATTTCTCTTTGCCATGGTTCTAATAAAGGTGCATTTTTTTCGAGAAAATATAAAATATTTTCTTGTGGGTCTTCAGGAAAGCGTTTTTTGTTAATTTTATCGGTGATTTGTTTGCTTTGCGGAATGGTTCGCCATAATTCATTGACTTGAGATTGCATGTAAATCTCTCGATTTTGCTGACGAATTGTTTCTTCTTGAATGGATAAAGGCGCGGGGTGCTTATAGCGATCTACACCATAATTCATTAGGGCATGACATGCGTCCAGAGTGCTTTCAACTTCATTGATGCCGTAGCGCTGTTCACAATCGCTAATGTATTTTTTGGCAAATACCAAATAATCAATAATCGCATCAGCGGAAGTCCACATTTTAAATAAATAATTGTTCTTAAAGAAGGAGTTATGGCCATAACAAGCATGCGCAATGACTAAAGCTTGCATTGCCATAGTGTTTTCTTCCATGAGATAGGAAATACAAGGATTAGAATTAATTACTAATTCATAGGCTAAACCCATTTGTCCGCGTTTGTAACTTTTTTCAACATTAACAAAATGTTTGCCATAAGACCAATGGTGATAACCTATAGGCATACCTACAGAAGCATAGGCATCCATCATTTGCTCAGCAGTGATGATTTCTATTTGATTAGGATAAGTCTCGAGTTGAAAGTCTTTAGCTATACGTCCAATTTCGCGATCATAGTCCTGAATTAATTCAAAGGTCCATTCTGCACCGGTGGATAATGGTTTTTTTTTCATGCAGTTTTCCTTTTAAATAGCTCATGAAGCACGGGATAAATATCCGCAACTGTATCAATATTTTCCATAGCAAAATTGGGGTATTGATCTTTTACCTGTTGGTAGACTTCCCATAAACTTTGGTGATGACGCGGCATGATTTCAATATAAGCAAAGTATTGTAATAAAGGCATAATCTTATCTTGCAAGAGTTCCTGACAATAGGGTGAATCAGCGTTCCAATTATCTCCATCTGACGCTTGAGCTACATAAATGTTCCATGCTTCTGGCGGATAACGTACTTCAATTATACTGCTGAGTAATTCTAGTGCACTTGAAACTACGGTACCTCCCGTTTCACGGGAATAAAAAAACTCTTCTTCATTTACTTCTTTTGCTGAAGTATGGTGACGGATAAACACCAACTCGATTTTTTCATAATTTTTAGTAAGAAACATATAAAGAAGGATGAAAAAGCGTTTGGCGATATCTTTTTTTGCCTCGTCCATAGAACCCGATACATCCATAACACAGAACATAACTGCTTGAGTAGATGGGGAGGGTACACGAATTCGATAGTTATAACGAAGATCAATCGTATCAATGAAGGGTACTCTTTGTATTTTCTTCTTCAAAAATTCAATCTTATTTTGCAAATTTTTCAATAGATCTGTTTCGGGAACAGCTTGTTCTCGCAAGTTTTCTAATTCTTCTTCTGCTTCTTTTAATTGTTTTTTATAGGGAGACGCTAAGGCTACGCGACGTCCGGTTGCTTGTTTCATGGAACGAAGGACATTGATATTATTTGGAATTCCGCTGGTAGTCACTCCTGCTCTAATCGTTTTAAAAGTACTAATGCGTGCCAATTCTTTTTTTATCAAATCAGGTAGTTCTAGGTCTTCGAAATATAAATCCAGAAACTCTTCTCGAGATAGCTCAAAAACAAAATTATCGTCACCTTCTCCACTATCACTGGCATTGGAGCCATCACCCCCATCACCTGAGTTACTATCAGGTCTTCTTATGCGATCACCGGCAATAAAATTATCATTACCTGGTAATATTCGTTCACTATACCCACCTTGTCCTCGGTGGAACATGGGTTCAGAAATATCTTTGGCAGGAATCGTGATCTGTTCGCCCTGATCAATTTCCGTGATACTGCGTTTGCCGACAGCATCTGAGACGGCTCGCTTGATCTGATTTTTGTAACGGCGCAAAAAGCGTTGGCGATTAACCGTACTTTTTTTTCCTGAATTTTGTCGTCTATCAATCAATTGAGACATAATTTAACCCCGCACGAATTCGTCCTTCCTGCATCTAGTTGTAATCTGAGACATTCATCTAGATTACAACATAGTGGCATCCTAACCCTTTCTAATAAGAAAAAGATTACTGTGATTTACGTACTCGTAAATACCATTCACAAAGCAAGCGAACTTGTTTCCGTGTATATCCTTTATCTACCATACGAGAAATAAATTCCTCATGTTTTTTCTTATCATCTTCAGATGCTTTGGCATTGAACGAAATAACAGGCAGTAAATCTTCTGTATTGGTAAACATTTTTTTCTCAATAACCGATCTTAATTTTTCATAACTGTTCCATACAGGATTTTTTCCTCGATTATTTGCGCGAGCACGTAGCACAAAATTTACCACCTCATTACGAAAATCTTTTGGATTTGATATCCCAGCTGGTTTTTCAATTTTTTCCAGCTCCATATTTAATAAACTTCGGTCGAAAATTTCACCAGTATCAGGATCTCGATAATCCTGATCTTGTATCCAGAAGTCAGCGTAAGTAATGTAGCGGTCAAAGATATTTTGGCCATACTCAGAATAAGATTCTAGATAGGCTGTTTGAATTTCTTTACCGATGAATTCTATATATTTGGGAGCCAAATATTCTTTGATAAAGTTCAGATAATTTTCCTGTACTTCTTGTGGGTATTGTTCTTGCTCAATTTGACGTTCCAATACATACATTAAATGTACGGGGTTTGCAGCGACTTCACTATGATCAAAGTTAAATACTTTGGATAGTATTTTAAAAGCAAAACGGGTAGATACTCCACTCATGCCTTCGTCAACACCAGCAAAATCACGATATTCTTGATAGGATTTTGCTTTTGGATCGGTGTCTTTTAAACTTTCGCCATTATAAACACGCATTTTAGAATAAATGCTGGAATTTTGTGGTTCTTTTAAGCGAGTTAATACTGAAAATTGTGCTAGCATATCCAGAGTGCCTGGCGAACAATGAGCATGAGTTAATGAACTGTTATCAATAAGTTTTTGATAAATTCTGGTTTCTTCTGAAACCCTCAGACAATAAGGCACTTTGACAATATTAATACGGTCTATAAATGCTTCATTGTTTTTATTGTTTCTAAATGTTTGCCATTCTGACTCATTAGAGTGAGCTAAAATAATCCCTTCAAATGGAATAGAGGACAAACCCTCGGTTGCATTGTAATTACCTTCTTGGGTCGCAGTAAGTAAGGGATGCAATACTTTAATCGGAGCCTTGAACATTTCAACAAACTCTAAAAGACCGCGGTTAGCACGACACAATCCTCCAGAAAAACTGTACGCATCAGGATCATCCTGAGAAAATTCTTCTAATTTACGAATATCTACTTTACCTACCAATGAAGAAATATCTTGATTATTCTCATCTCCAGGTTCTGTTTTAGCAACCGCTATCTGTTTTAAGCGAGAGGGTCTGACTTTAATGACCCTGAATTGGCTGATATCGCCATTAAATTCATGCAATCTTTTCACTGCCCAAGGTGACATAAGATAGCGTAGGTATCGAGGAGGAATACCAAAACGCTCCTGTAATAATTCAGCATCTTCAATTGGATTGAATAAAGAAAGAGGGGATTCAAATACGGGCGACCCCTTAATGGCATAAAATGGAATTTTTTCCATCAAGTCTTTTAATTTTTCAGCGATAGAAGATTTACCGCCTCCTACAGGTCCTAGAAGATAAAGTACTTGTTTTGTTTCTTCCAGGCCTTGAGCGGCATGTTTTAAAAAACCAACGATTTGCTCTATAGGCTCTTCCATGCCAAAAAAATCTTGAAATACGTTATATCGTGGAATAACTTTATTGGAAAAAATTCTTGATAAAACTGGATCATGACGAGTATCTAGCATTTCCGGTTCGCCTATAGCCATTAGCAAACGCTGTGCTGGATTGGCATAAGCTGAAGGATCATTTCTACACAATTCTAGGTATTCTTCCAAGCTTAACTCTTCTTCTTTGTTATCTACAAAGCGTTTCGTATAGCCGGTTAAAAAATCTTGAGTATTCATGTGCCATCCCCTTTTGCATATCCAATACAAGATATATGTATATTTTTCTATACATTTATTGTCTTTTGTTGGAAAAAGCAATAAATGTGTTTTCAGCCAACTTCTTATCTTTTACAATGACCAAGCAAAGAAGTTACTCCCTTTATAATCATTATAGTAGCTAAACTAATAAATTTTTTATATAACTCAATAAACTTAACTGTTTTTTGCAAAGGATGTAATCATCATGTCTGACACTACCGTTTATTTAAAAAACTATACGCCCCCTATTTTTACAGTAGAGACTGTTATTTTAAATTTTGATTTGTATGATGATCATGTTTTGGTAAAAAATGAACTTAAACTAATTCGCCAACATGAAGGTCCTTTGCA
>JACPOX010000113.1 GCA_016191305.1 Legionella longbeachae
CTTAATTTGAGTTGGTTGAGTACGGGATTTTTGTATACTAATCGTTTCTTGATGCAAAGATCGAGCAAATACAGTCATTGTTGCTTCCTCATGCGAAATGATAGGAGAAATTTCGCGGGATCGAAAGGAATGACCACAACCTAAAAGATAAAGTGCCTCAAGAATAGAAGTTTTACCACTTCCATTTGGCCCAGATATAAAATTAAAGCGAGAATTTAAATCAAACTGTGCTGATGCAATATTTCGTAAGTGATGAATCTTTAATTCACTAAGAATCATATCTTCATAGGCATAATAATATATTGATAATTATCATTATCTAATGATTCAATTAATATACTGCTGTCGGTATTAGATAAAGATATGCGAATATTTCCTTCACCAAAATGCGAAAGAACATCTAACAAATAGGTAGCATTCATGCCAATTTTTAATTCATCACCCTGAGTTTCAGCACTAAGAGATTCTACCGCTTCTTCTTGTTCATTATTGTTCGCAATTAAAGTTAACATCCCTGACTGTAAATGAAGCATAACTGCTTTAGATTTCTCATGGGCTAATATAACAATACGCGATAAGGAGCGCTTAAAAACAGAACAATCAATAATTATCTGTTTATCTTGATTTCGAGGAATCGCTTTGGTATAGGGAGGAAAACGTGCTTCGATCAGTTTTGATAAAAAAATAAATTGACGCGTTACCAGTTTAAAATGTGACTTTCCTGCTGCAAGGAAGATCTCTTCATCGTCAACACTATTAAGAAGTCTTAACAACTCCTGAATTCCTTTCTTGGGTAACAATAATTTTTTTTCACTTACATTAGAGCATTGATAACGACATAAAGCCATTCTATGTCCATCTGTAGCAACAGCAGAAATAAGATTGGGCTCAAAATCAAGGAATAAGCCATTTAGAAAAATGCGAACATCCTGTTGCGCCATTGCAAAATGTGTCGATTGTAGTAATTGTAATAAAACGATACGAGGAAGCGTTATTTCTACTTCATTACATTCATCTTCACTAAGGGGATAACCATCTGCGGGTAAAGTGGCTAGTTTAAAAGAACTACGTCCTTGTTTAATAGTTAAAATCCCGTTTTGAACTGACAAATCAGGATTAGTTTCCTCATCAAGAGAACGTATGATATCAATAAACTTCTTAGCAGGAACTGTAATGCTACCTGTTTGGTGTTTTGAGTCACATGCAACTTGTGCCGAAATTTCAATTTCTAAATCAGTCGCAGTAATAAATAACAAATTATCTGTTAGTTTAAGCAAAAAATTAGACAATATAGCCAAAGATTGCTTCTTATCCACCGCACCAGCAACTGTAAGCAATGGACTAAGTAAATCTTCTTTTTTAATAGTAAATTCTAACAAGCTAGGACTCCATACTTAACTATAAAAAGAGTGAACATCTAATAAAAATATCTATCACACAGAATTCTTTAAGATCACGACGATAAAATACGCATCAAGTTTTTATAATCTTCAGCAAAATCACTATCATCTTGTATCAATTCTTTGACCTTCCTACATGCATGAATGACTGTGGTATGGTCACGACCACCAAAATGATCACCAATTTCAGGTAAACTATGATTTGTTAACTCTTTACTTAATGCCATAGCCATTTGTCTAGGCCTAGCAATGGAACGACTACGACGTTTTGATAACAAATCAGCTACCTTGACCTTGTAATATTCAGCAACAGTCTTTTGAATATTTTCAATAGTAACTAATTTATCTTGCAAAGCCAAAAGATCACGCAAAGCTTCGTGAACAAATTCAATAGTAATTGGTTTACCAGTAAAATGGGCGTTAGCAATAACTCGACGTAATGCACCTTCCAACTCCCTAACATTTGAACGGATACGTTTTGCAATAAAGAAAGCAACCTCATACGGCAGTTCTATATTAGATTGTTCTGCTTTACTGATTAAAATGGCAACTCGTGTTTCAAGTTCTGGGGGTTCCACAGCAACAGTTAAGCCCCATCCAAATCGAGATTTTAATCGCTCTTCCATACCTTCAATTTCTTTTGGATAACGATCACTTGTTAAAATAATTTGTTGTTGCCCTTCCAATAATGCATTAAACGTATGAAAAAACTCTTCCTGTGAGCGGTCTTTTCCAGCAAAAAATTGAATATCATCGATAAGTAATGCATTTAACGAACGATAAAAACGCTTAAATTCATTTATTGAATTAGTCTGAATTGCCTTAACCATGTCTGCAACAAATCGTTCTGAATGCAGATACAAAATCTTAGCATCAGGATTATTTTTTAAGATAGCATTACCAATAGCATGCATTAGATGCGTTTTACCTAGACCCACACCTCCATAGATAAACAATGGGTTGTATGCATCGCCCGGTCGTTCAGCAACTTGCATTGAAGCAGCACGAGCTAATTGGTTGGAATTACCTTCGACAAAGCTTTCAAAAAGAAATTTTTTATTTAAATGACTACTCTTATAATCAACCGCCTTTTTGGGCGCAGATTTAATCACAACAGGAGTTGATACAGATGTATTTGCATCTGCTCCAAAAGCCCCCGTAGAGCCGGAAGAAGACGAATCGGAATCCGCACTCGTTGCTTTGCTCCCAATTTCAATGGAAATCGATTTAATCTCATCACCACAAAACTGTTTAATTAATTCCTCTATACGTGAAAAAAAATGTTTTTTAACCCAATCTACCACAAAGCGATTCGGCGCAAACAAAACCAAACGTTGCTCATCAGTTTGAGCTTGTAATGGGCGCAACCAGGTGTTGAATTGTTGAGCAGAATATTCATCTTGCAATAAACTTAAACATTTTTGCCAAACAGATGTTGACACACATAACTCCTCATAAAAAGAAGGCTGGTAAAAGGAATAAAAAAAATCTTCACAACACTTAAAATATGCCACTGAAAGGACCTGGACATCAAGATAATTTAAACATGAATTTATTTCGCTTGAAGTATAGAAGCAGAACTTCTTCAGTTCACTACGATGCAACTGCAGATAAATTATACTCAGCCTTTGGTATAAAAGAAAGTTATCCACAAAAAAATGTATCAATAGCAATATATCATAAATCAACATCATTCAGATCAAAGACATTATCCTTTAAAATAAGTATAAATAAAAAACATTATGGATCAAGTTTACTATGAATAAGTAGGATCAACTACAGTGCATAAGTTGATAATAAAAAGAAGAATAAATAAATTCGTAAAATTACATACAGATAAATAACAGGATTAGAAAGAGTTTACAAACAATATAAGCAACAAGTTAACTTATTGATAAATATATTAAATTATAAACTATCAACAGAAAAACGAAACAGTAATAATAATAGTAAATTAAAGAATAAGTAATATAAATAATTATTAGCAAATGTTGAGAGTGAATTTGTAGTGACTTAAAAATAGGCAAATGAAAATATGAATTATCAAAATAACTTCAAAAAAAATAAAAAAAAATTGTTAATCATCTTAATTGGAAAATAAAGAACGATTAAATTATGTATAAATAGGATCAATTAGGGTGGATAAGTTGCGAATAAAAATGAAGATAAATTAATTTATATAGATACATACAGATAGATCACAAGATAAAAAAGAGTTTACAAACACGTTACGATCGCACATAACTTATTAATATTTAAAGCTTATTTAAACTTATTAACAGAAAACAACTAACATAATAGTAATAGAAAAATTAAATAATAAGAAATATATTAATTATTACAGCCGCTACCGTTCATCATTTTTTTCAAAAAAAAAGAATATGCAAAAAATAATCAACCGCTAAAATTGACAGTTGAAAAAAAGTTCTCTATCATTCCCAGCCTCATAATTTTATTTACAGGTTCATCATGAAACGCACCTTTCAACCCAGTAATTTAAAGCGTAAACGCGATCATGGATTTCGTGAGCGTATGGCTACTCGTGCAGGTAGGTTAGTAATTAAACGCCGTCGTGCAAAGGGCCGTAAACGTTTGACAGCTTAAGTGTATACTTTTAAAAAAACACAACGGTTATTAAAAAAAGCTGATTATAATCATGTGTTTGAACAAGCTGAAAAGATTGTTACATCCGAATTTATCATGCTTTTTAGAGAGAATGACTTAGGATATGCGCGACTTGGGCTTGCGCTATCTAAAAAAAAGATAACAAAAGCTCATGACAGAAATCGAATTAAGCGACTGTTAAGAGAGGGATTTCGGCAAATGGAGTTACCTGCAGTCGATTTGATTTTTTTAGCAAGACAAGGTGTTGTAAAGCATACAAATGCAAATATAAATGCAAGATTAGACAGAACATGGAAAAAATTAATATCATGTTACGAAAAATAATTTGCTTACCCATCAAATTTTATCAATATTTGATTAGCCCCTTGTTAAAACCAAGTTGCCGATATTATCCAAGTTGTTCACAATATGCGGAAAGTGCTATAAAACAATGTGGCATAACCAAAGGTTTATGGATGGCTTTAAAAAGAGTACTGCGTTGTCACCCTTGGTCACAAGGTGGTTATGATCCTGTACTCCCTAACAATGAGAATCTTTGATGGATATACGACGTATAATTTTATATATGGCCCTCGCGCTAGTTAGTTTATCGCTTTGGAATGCTTGGCAGGTTGATTACCCAACAAAATCATTGCCAACAGAACAAATTACTAATCAGGAAAATAACGGTCAACCGTTATTACCACAAATGGTTCCATCCAATTCCTCATCAACAGCACCAATAAATTCAGTTGTTGAACAGCCAAATACCAGCACGGCCGTATCACAAGTGCACGTTAAGACAGATGTTTTAGATGTCGCTATTGATTTACAACAGGGTGATATTGTTTCAGGGCAACTTATTGATTATCCACAAAGTGTTGAGGAAAAAAATAAACCATTCCAGCTTTTACAAAATCAGGCAAATGAACGTTATGTTGCTAACTCCAATCTTTTTGTTTCTGCAGGACAAGCAGTTCAAGCTGTTAATTTCAATTTTACAGCCCCCCAGCAACAATATGAATTAAGTCCAGATCAGAAACAGCTAACAGTAACTCTTAGCGGAAAAAATACCGAGGGGCTTGATGTAAAAAAAGAATTTATTTTTACTAGAGACAGTTATCTTATTGATGTTATTTATAAAATTACAAATAAAGGCACTAATGAATGGACCGGGTACATGAATACCCAGCTATTAAGAAGTTCTCCTAAAGAAGATAAATCAAGTATGTTTCATGTAGGTTCTTACACGGGAGCTTCCTATTCGGAACCAGGTAAACACCGTTACCAAAAAGTAAGCTTTAGTGATATGAATAAGGAGAATTTGGATCTTGACAGTAAAGGTGGTTGGATTGCCATGCAACAGCATTATTTTTTAAGTGCATGGATTCCTGATTCAAATTCTAATAATAAATTTTATACACGATCAGTGAATGGTGATTATATTATAGGCGCAGTCAGTCAGCCTATTGTGATTAAACCAGAAGAACAAAAAAATGTTAGCTCTAAGCTATATATAGGGCCAGAAATTACAAGTGTACTAAAAAGTATAGCTCCCTCTCTCGATCTTACGGTTGACTATGGTATTTTATGGTTTGTTTCTTCATTATTGTTTTCACTAATGAAGACTATTTATAACCTAGTAGGAAACTGGGGTTGGTCCATAGTTTTAGTCACAGTGTTAATTAAATTAGCGTTTTACCGGTTATCTGCAACCAGCTATAAATCAATGGCTGGAATGCGTAAATTACAACCAAAACTCCAAGCTTTGCGCGAACGTTATGGTGATGACAAAGCAAAAATTAGTCAGGCTACTATGGAGTTGTATAAACAAGAAAAGGTAAATCCATTAGGTGGTTGTTTACCTATAGTAATTCAAATCCCGGTTTTTATTGCTCTGTATTGGGTATTATTGGAAAGTGTCGAATTAAGACAAGCTCCTTTTATTTTCTGGATTAAAGATCTAGCCGCTGCTGACCCTTATCATGTGTTGCCATTGATTATGGGTGCAACTATGCTGATTCAACAAAAATTAAATCCAGCTCCACCTGATCCAATGCAAGCAAAAATAATGATGTTTTTACCTATACTGTTTACAGGCTTATTTTGGAATTTTCCAGCTGGTTTAGTGCTGTATTGGATTGTGAATAATACGTTATCCATAGCGCAACAATGGTATATTACTCGTAAATATGCTGATGACAAGCCCACTAAAAATCTGGTAACTGTAAAATAGATGTCCATAGATACTATAGTAGCGATAGCTACCCCACCAGGAAGAGGTGGGGTAGGTATTCTTCGACTATCTGGACCTAAAGCATACTCAATTGCCATTTGTCTTAATGGTAATAAAACCCTAAAACCACGTTTCGCTACTTATTGTTCCTTTTATTCTTTTTCTGCTAATCAAGAAAAAAACACACATGGGGCCGAAGCTTTAATCGATCAGGGTATCATGATCTATTTTAAAGCTCCTCATTCGTTCACTGGAGAGGATGTTGTCGAAATTCAAGCGCATGGATCTCCTGTTGTTCTTGATATGTTATCCAAAGCATGCGTTTATTTAGGAGCGCGTCTGGCACGCCCAGGTGAATTTTCTGAACGTGCTTTTTTAAATGACAAGATTGATTTAACCCAAGCCGAAGCAATTGCAGATTTAATTCAAGCCAGCTCTCAAACTGCGGCTCGAATGGCATTAAAATCATTACAAGGTGAGTTTTCAACTAAAATAAACCAATTGAATGAACGAATCATTTATTTACGTTTGTATGTCGAAGCAGCAATAGATTTTCCTGAAGAAGAAATTGACTTCCTTAATGATGGTAAGGTAGCTCACATGTTGCAAGAAATTTTAAATGAATTAAATGCAATTCGTGCACAAGCTCATCAAGGGGTGATTTTACGTGAAGGCTTATCTGTAGTTATTGCTGGAAGACCTAATGCAGGTAAATCAACTTTGATTAATGCTTTAGCAGGAAGAGATATTGCTATAGTTACTGAGATTGCAGGAACCACCCGCGATGTAATGCGTGAACATATTTTATTAGATGATATCCCTTTACACATTATTGATACCGCAGGTTTGCGTGAATCCAATGATGTGGTTGAAAAAGAGGGAATAAAAAGAGCCTGGCAAGAATTAAAGCAGGCTGATTGCGTTTTATTGGTAGTCGATGTAAATGATTTGGAACAACATCAATGTTTAGCTAATGAAATTAAGAGCGCTTTACCTCAAGAAGTTCCTATTGTTACTGTATTTAATAAAATTGATACTTTGAATCAATCATCACAAATACAGCATCACTCAGTTTACCTTTCTGCAAAATCAGGTGAGGGAATGGATGAACTCAAGCAGATGATGAAACAAGTAGTAGGATACCAACCCAACGAAGGACACTTTCTTGCCAGAAGACGGCATTTACAGGCCTTGGATGAAACAAAAAATTTACTCGACACAGGACAACAACAACTATCAGAGCATCGTGCAGGAGAATTGCTAGCAGAGGATCTGCGTTTGGCACACCAAAATTTATGCGAAATAACCGGTGAATTCAGTTCCGATGATTTACTCGGACGAATTTTTTCTAGTTTTTGTATTGGTAAATAATTTACACCTACCTTATCTTTTAACAGCCATTATGTAAAATAAAAAAACAAATATATCTTGTCAAAAGCAAAGCCAAATGGTAACTTATTATAAATAAAACTCTCTGTATATTTTTTGTGAGGTCATAATGGGTAATCCAAATCAAAATTTAGCTTTTAGAAATGATAAAAATGATTTTTTTATGAATCTTAAAACAGATATTAAGAGTAAGTTAACAAAAGAAGAAATAACGAAGGAGCTTGAAGAGCTGAATTCTCGTCCAGGAGAGATAGGATATACTTTTATATTGCAAAACCAAAAATCGCTGGAAGATGAATTTAAACACATGTTTGCTGCGTTGAATAAGCAAAAAGAAGAAAATATCGAAGCTTTTTGGCTGTATTGTTATTATTGCGCTACTCTTTTAGAGGCCTTTCATAAAGCATATTCACAAGCGAGTAAAGAAGCTGAATATAAAGAGATCAAGCTACACATTAAGAATCGTTTGCTGAACAACAAGGAAGAAAAAAAGGATGCTCCGTCCCAGAGCAATTTTATTGAATCTATGCAAAAAAGTTTTATTGATGGGTTTAAGCATGTGTCTAAGGCTCCATATCATTTATCACAAATACGTGACTATGTAGCTTTTTCAAACTTATGCAGGGTATATTGGGTTTTTTGTCGCCTTAATTTAACTACCGGACTTACTATAGCAAAAGATTTGCATCTTATTGAAAAATTTGATTTGCTATTGGGAACACATACCAATGTTGATGGAATCATTTCATTTCTTCAAGCTCCTAATGGAGTACTCAATTATTTTAGTGTAGGCTTGTTCTTGGCCCGTTTTATAATTGAGGGCATTCTTTTAACAAAGCATACATTTTTTCCTACAACTGCCGAAAAAAAAGATAAAAATGGAAATGAGATTACAGCTTATGATCGTTTTAAACATGAATTATATAAACGTCATTGTAATTTTGCCAATGACTTGGTGTGGGCAACCGTAAATTTTCTAACTAATTTTAATCAGATTACACATATACCTGGACCAATTGCTGGAGCACTTACAGCCGTCTTTTTAGGTTTTGATGTGTGTATGGCTTTATATAAATGCCATCTAGCAAAACAAGAATATCTGATTAAAGAAGAGCAATATCTTCAGGAGATAGAAGATTATAAAAATCCAGAAATGTTTCAGTTTTTAACTCAAGAACAAAAGTCTGCCCATATAAAAATACGCGAAAAACAACGCGCAGAACTGTTTATTGACTGGAAGACAAAAGAGGCAACACTTCATTTTGTTGCTGCAGGGGCTGTTTTACTGATGACAGGATTTTCAGCGGCTCTCCTATTTACACCTCCGGGAATGGTTTTAGCTAGTTTTTTTGTTTGTCTAGTGGGTACATCAATGTATTTATCTGCTGGTTCCTATGCAAAACAAAAAGAGGCCAGTCTTCGTTTGGAACAGGCGCATCATATAAGACAGAATATCAGTGGAACACATAAAGACAGTGAGGCTGCGAGCAATGACTTTATCTTCACTATGATAAAGAATACTGTAATGCCTACCTTTATGATAGCGACTTTTGCTCTCTATTTTCCTGCAGCGCTGGCATTAACAGTGATGTATGCAGGTTATGAAATGTATCACGCTTATGATCAGCATAATTGTAAAAAAGAATCAGCTCAATTAGCTCTAGCTGCACCTGATGAAGAGTATGAACCATTTAATGATAAAGGAGTTTTAGCCTGTCGTTATTGATCTATCTGGTTTAGGTAACAACTAGGGTCCACGACCCTAGAGCGCTACACTATTAATATGTCCCGAGGCCCCAACATTAAGGTTAAGCAAAAGCAGCTTTAAAAGGTTGGGCCCCTGGTCCAACCTACAAAATCCTTAACTGGGATAAGAAGCACCTTAGATCTAAGCTCATTCTCGAAGATTAGATAGTATATGGTTGAATTGCATATTCTTCTAAATCTTCTTCTAACAATTGAAATAATAATGTTTCAGTTTTGTCTTCTTCATTTATAATGTAATTTCGTTCTAGTTATTGGACAAATATCGGTTGGAAGAAGGATAATCCGGAAGATATGCATTCAGTTTCAATTTTTCTATAAGAAGACAATGTATTGAGTAATTTAGAAATGCTTAGATTGTTTAATGCATTTAGTTCTTGAGCAGCAAAAGTTACCATATTAATGATCTCCTCTAATTTATCTTGATCCCATTTACTATTTAATCGGATTTAGATTTCATGAGTTATTTTACAATAAATTAAATGAAAAATTATTATATATCATGTATTTAAGTTATTCATTAAATTGATAATTCATCTAGATTTGGATATTTCTTTGAGACCTTATGTTTTATTGACCAACTTCATTACTCTCTTAACAAAATCTGGTCCAGGATCTTCTTTGTCGGTTTGATAATTTGGATCAAGTTCGAGCCAAAGAGAAGTGTTTTTGAAATTTAAATACTCATTATGACCTATAACATATTTTATATTCGGATATTTCTTTTTTAAATAACACACTAAAAACGCATTTGATTTTGTTTGTGCTTCAGTTAAATCATCTTTTCCATCTATTCCGCCTATGTTTTCAATGCCAATTGCATAATGATTCAGGCCGATAACATGCCTTGCCATCCAGTTTTCTGGCATGAGTTGATAGATACTTCCGTCACGATCAACTAAAAAATGACTCGATACATTTAAATTGCCAGGTAATTCAGTGATTCGTGGCGAGTTTTGGGGAAAAGTAGGAGGATTAAAGATGCGAAAAGTTGCTTTCAAACTTGCTATGCATGTCCAATGCAATACGATCATCTTAGGTTCAATTTCAATTGATTTGGAGTTAATTCCATAATGAATCAATTGATATTGGCGTGTTAAAGCAATACGTTCTTCATTAAATTGAATGGGTGATTTATGAATTTTCTGGGGACTATTACAAGAAAATGCATGTCCTAGAGAATTTGTTAAAAGTAATAGAACAAAAAGAATCTTTCCAAATACCTTCGGCATAATCATGTCCATATTATTTTTTCAGCACCATGAAATAGGCGGCTACATAATTGGGTAAATGATGCGTTGCTTGATAAAACGCTTTACTACCCTCGTAACTACCGGTTAAAAAATCTATTTGATATTGGTTATTTTGAAATGCGCCACCGGTATCTGCAAAAATACCCGCTCGAGTCACCATTTTTCCTGATTGATTAGGATATTGTACCAAGAGTAGTTTTCCTAGGCCAAATTGCTCTAGGTCTGCAGCAAAAGTGACTTCGGTATTGACTGTAATTTTGTGTTCGGCATCTTTACCATAACCTTTAATGCCGTCTACGGATTTAAAATACCAGTACCTTTCTTGTTGATATGGATTTTGGATTTTATTATATGCAATGTTATTACAACGATGTACATTAAACATTTTAACTTGGTGCTTCGGATTGCTAAACTCTGCTACTAGAGTGCCTTGCATTAATGCTGCTTCCAAGTCATCGCGAGTTAAATAGGCTAAGACGGGAATGTTTTTATTTGCCAAAGCGCCTTTTAATATAGCTTGCTTTCCATACTGGAAACGAATAAGTTCGGGTTTTACATTTGCTTCTTCAAGAGTCAGTGATTCTTCATCTTTAGGAAGAGCATAAAGTGCGAAAGCATGATTTGCAGTGGGGTTAGAAGAAACTTTGGCAAGATGGACATAATATTTGGTCATTAAAATTTTATCTTTAGGCAAATTGCTGATAAGAGGTTTAGTTTGCCTAAAGGCTTTGCTTTGCTCAATGTCTGGATACCAACGAACGAAATCAAAATGCTTTTTAATAAATGCAGGATCATTAAGTTCCTTTTGGTGTGCGCAAAGAAATACTAAAGTTGCTTTAACTCGTGAAAGCGGTATTTTAAAAACTTTCCCTTCATGAATAACCTGTGGATCATAATGCTTGCCTTTATTGAGATAAGCCAAAGTTTGTTTGGCCGTTGCACATAATGCTGGGCCATTAATTTCATAATGAGTTGTTGGCAATGGTTGGGACGGGACAAAATGAGCAGAGGCAAAAGCTTGGATGCTCACTAACATACTATAAAAGAAAAAATTTATTTTCATTATTTACAACAATCTTGAATCAAAGCAATATGATAACATTGTTTAAACCTAAAAAAAGCAGTAGACATTCGCAGTAGAGGTTAGCTGCATTTTTAGGTTAACCCACTATGAGAGAAGATTAGATGATATTGGCTATTTTTTTATTACTAGCTTCGACAATCCTGATTTATCTTTCCTGTACGTTTTTTGTTAATGCCATAGAATGGGTGGGACATAAATTCAATATGACAAAAAATGCAACAGGCACAATATTAGCCGCTTTTGGAACAGCTCTTCCCGAAAGTGTTGTTACATTTATAGCTGTGGTCTTTGGCAATACTCCTGAACAAAAAGACATAGGTATAGGTGCTGCAATTGGAGGTCCTTTAGTTTTAGCGACTATTGCCTATTCTGTTGTAGGCTTCACATTCATTATGAGTAAGAAGAATCAAAAGAAAAAAATTTTATCAAAGTCAACAGAGCTTCGTTTGCGACATGACCAGTTGTGGTTTATGAAAATATTTATAGTCAAAATTACTCTTGGGTTAATCATTTTTAAATTTAAACCATGGTTAGGAATAGGGTTTCTAATAGCCTATGCTCTTTATGTGAAGCAAGAGATAAAACAAAGTGATGATCCAGAACATCTGGATTTTTTAGAACCATTAAAAATAAGATCTCATGATAATAATCCCTCCTTAATTTGGGCGATATTGCAGAATGTATTAGCCTTATTGGTTATTTTTATAAGTGCCCAA
>JACPOX010000114.1:0-1208 GCA_016191305.1 Legionella longbeachae
ATGACATCGTATCGCTCCCTGACCAAATATAATTAAACTGCGAGTTAATATATTTGCTCCCTCAACAGTTATAGCAATAGGTGAGCCTTCATACCCTCTGCCTAAATAATTATTGGGGCCAAGACAAATACCTTTCCCACCGTGAATATCCATTGCATCAATCGAAACTTGTCTCGCACGTTCTGTCGTATGATATTTTAATATAGCGCCGACAACAGAAGGCTTAGCTCCATAATCTATGGCCGCAGCAGCCAGGCTTAAAGCCGCATCAATAATGTAAGTGTTCGCCGCAATTCTGGCCAGTGGTTCTTCAATCCCTTCAAACTTTCCTATTGGTTGATTAAATTGTTTCCGTATACGCGCATAAGCCCCAGTTGCTAAAGCGGCTGCTTGAGCTCCGCCATTAGCACTTGAAGGAAGGGATATGGCTCGGCCTGCACTTAAACATTCCATTAACATGCGCCAGCCACAACCCGCCATAGCAAGACCGCCAATTAAATAATCCATAGGGATAAAGACCTCTTTACCCTGAGTAGGACCGTTTAAGAAGCCTGTATTTAATGGGAAATGACGACGCCCTTTAATAACACCTGGAGTATTAGCAGGGATTAAAGCACAACTAATACCTATATCCTCACCCTTACCTAATAAATTATCAGGATCGAACAATCTAAATGCCAAGCCAATTACCGTAGCTACAGGACATAAAGTAATGTACCTTTTATTCCAACTTAAGCGTATACCTAAAGTCTCTTTACCATTCAATTCCTGGCGACATACAATTCCTTTATCTGGAATAGATGCGGCATCAGAACCAGCATTGGGTCCTGTCAAAGCAAAACAAGGAATTTCTCGACCATCAGCCAATCGCGGCAGATAATAATTTTTTTGATCTTCAGTTCCATATTTTAATAACAATTCTCCTGGACCTAAGGAATTAGGTACAGATATGGTTGTTGCCGCTGTGACTGAACGGCCATAGATTTTTACTAAAACAGACATTTGTGCTGTAGCAGAAAACTCGAGACCACCATAACACTTGGGTATAATCATTCCCAAGAAACGATTATCTTTAATGAATTGCCAGATTTCTGCCGGCAAATCAGTCAGATTATGCGTTATATCCCAATCATCAATCATGGCACATAAGGTATTCACAGGTCCATCCAGAAAATCCTGTTCCTCAGTTGTCAATCTCACTGTCGGAG
>JACPOX010000114.1:1220-4537 GCA_016191305.1 Legionella longbeachae
ACTGTCGGAGCATTTCTCAATAATGAGAAGTCGGGAGCACCACTAAATAAATCCCCTTCCCAACTTACAGTACCTGCTTCTAATGCCTCTCTTTCTGTTGAAGACATCGCAGGCATTGCTTTACTAACTGTCTTGAAAAAATATTTAGATAAAAGTTGACGTCTTAAAGGTTTTATTGCACCTGTAATTAAAACAAGCTCAACAAAAATAAGAACTATTTTAGTCACTAAACCTGGCGAACCATAGTTGAAAATAAGAGCGCTAAATAGACCAAAGCTAATAGCCCAGACGGAAATTGCTGCTTGTCTTGTAAGCAAAATCCCTACTGCTCCCATGATTAAAAGCACTAAAATAGCATGTAGCACAGTATTCTCCTTAATTTTTGATTTCTTAAGTTCTGAATAAGAAACACATTAGATTTAAAGCAATATCTCAGTCCGTCCGCCCTTCCCCATTAAGTTAAGTGTTTATAGGTTGGGCCAGGGGCCTAACCCTACAAAAATCAAAGATCTTTATCCATCACTCACGTTTCTTAACTGCTTAGGGAAGAACGTTTAATACTAAACAATCGAGTTCGAATTTAAGCAAGACGCAATATTTATAATTTGCTTTGCTATAAGCTGAGGAAACTCCATAGGAAATAAATGGCTTCCCTTAGTTTTGTAACTCATTACATTAAAATTACTTTTCATGTATCGTATATCCATTTTACCAACCACAGTACTTTTGTCACCATATATTAATGCCGCAGGAATTAATAATTTTCCTTCGAAATTTGGAATAACATGAGGAATTGTACGATAAATTTGGTATTCAATATGTCTATCAAAACGTAAATGATATCCATCATCATCATATTCTAAGCCATAGGTGATATAATCATTTAAACATTCATCTGTAAAAGTTTTAAATAAATCCCGTGTTTTTAAATATTTGATCAATTGATCATGATCTTTCCAATGTATTCGTCGACTTCTTGTTCTAAAAGCCGGTGTAATGCGATCAATAATACCCAGTGCTTTTGCAAGGCGAACCATATTAGATTTAAAAGTACCAATTAATGGTGCATCCAACATAATCACCGCTTTAAACAATTCTGGCTGTTCTATTGCCGCCAATAAACTTAACACACCACCCAAAGAATGACCAACAGCAATAACAGGACGATTTGCCTGATTTTTGATACTCGTAATCACTTCCAATACCAAATTGTGCCAATTTTCACTGACAGGAAATAAAGGATCGTGACCAATTCTATCTATATAACAATAATCAAATTTATATTCCAAACAATCTAACATTTGCTTATAACATAAAGCTGGGAACCCATTTCCATGAGCAAAATGAATTAAATCCCTCATGAATGCACTGCCTGTTTACTCTCCGCTCGCAAGGAATAAAGTGCGAAACTGTAATATATGAGGAGCAAAGCAACTAAAATAATCCCAGATCCCGCAAAGAGATAATTAAGTGTTAACATAATTATTAAAAACAACATCATCGGTGTGCCGGCAACGATTAAAAGTCGAACTGACTGGGTGAATTTTATTTTAAAAGAAAAGAATACTGTAGAAAAAACTTCTCCTAAAAATCCCAAAACAAAGAAAAAAACAATAAAAAGTGAAAAAAATAAAGCAACTACTATGGGGTAAATAAGCATTTCAGAGAAGTACTTCAAATGTGTTATTGACTTATCTTCCGCCAATTTTTTACCATCAAAAACCAAGTTAGTTTCTTTATCAAACTCCTGGACTAAAGGAGCTCCATCATCAGGAGTAGTTTGAGTGAAATTATAAAGTTGTAGCCTTGGGATTTTCAACGAAATTTTGTGTTTGTTAATTAAAATGCTGGCATCAGGATATTCATTAGTAAAATCATTAATTTTTCCAGTGGTATCCATAATAACAATCACTTTTCCTTTAGTGTTTTTAATAAAATAAGGCATTGGTTTATCAAAAGAAGCTTCTCCATTTTGAATATAAAAAATGGGAATTTTTGATAATGGCTCAGTGATTTGTTTATTAAAAGAGTCATTCAGACTCAAGCTCATCCTTAAACTAAATGGAAGTGAAAATACCGCTATAGTTAACAGAAGATAGAGAATACCCAGACCATGCCAGCGTTTTCCCACATCTACATAAAGGCGTCGGGAATAAAAAGACAAATATAATGCAGACCAAAGACTATAGATAGGAGCATCTATTGATCTTAGGGAATTTTTTTTATTACTCACACCATTCTCCAATACGTTTTCCAGACTTACGTTGAAATAGATGTAACTTTATTTTAGGTAGTTCAACATACATTTGTCCACTTCCTAAAGATTGATCTGCAGAAACGCGTAAATTAATAAATCGACCATTTGTAATGCATTTTGCTCGTATTAACTTGTCGGCTCCCATATCATCTATAAATTCAACATTTATTGGAATGCTTTGTGTTTGATTTTCTGAACAAAGTAAAACATGCTCAGGCCGTATAGCGAAAAGTAAATCTTCTTTATCAGTCAAATATTGTGATAGTTTAGGAGCCGGATACTGAATACCTAATTCTGTTTGAATCAGATTACTTTCTTTCATAAAGCTTCCAGAAAAGATATTCATGGGATAGTGCCCAGTAAATCCTGCCACAAATAAAGTTGCTGGATTTTGATACAAATCTTGAGGAGAACCTATTTGCTCAACAACTCCTTGATTAAGCACCATGATTCGATCAGCCATTGTCATTGCTTCTGTCTGATCATGAGTTACATAAATACTGGTTGTATTTAATTGTTGATGCAATTTACGAATTTCATGACGCATTTCTGTACGTAATTTTGCATCAAGATTAGATAGAGGCTCATCAAACAAGAATACTGCAGGAGAACGAACTATTGCTCGCCCCATTGCAACCCTTTGTCTTTGCCCCCCAGAAAGTGCCTGAGGTTTTCGATCCAAATAAGGTGTTAAATGCAGTAGTTGAGCTACATCATTCACCCGTTGTTTAATCGCTTCCTTCTTAACGCGCCTCATTTTTAATCCATATGCCATATTTTCATATACGGTCATATGTGGATAAAGTGCATAATTTTGAAATACCATAGCCATATCTCTTTTTGCCGCTGGAATTTCGTTGACACATTGATTATTAATTAAAATTGAACCACAGGATAAATCTTCCAAGCCAGCGATCAAACGTAATAAAGTAGTTTTTCCGCATCCAGAAGGACCGACAATTACCATAAACTCGCCTTTTTTGATATCAACGTTTACTTTATGTAAAATTGCTGTTTGTCCAACACTCTTTGAGACCTCAACTAAATTCACTGTCGCCAT
>JACPOX010000115.1:0-5510 GCA_016191305.1 Legionella longbeachae
TTAAATCATCAGATATTACGGTATTTAGTCGACAATTGGCCACAATGATTGAGGCAGGGATACCCTTAGTACAAGCTTTTGATATATTAGCCAAGGGACAATCCAATAAACGTCTTAAGGAATTAATAGAAAATATTAAACGTGATGTTGAAACAGGACTCACTCTCTCTGAAACATTTAGGAAACGTCCAGTTTTTTTTAATGAACTATTTTGTAATTTAGTGGATGCGGGAGAAAAATCGGGTTCTCTAGATATCATGCTGGATAAAATTGCAACTTATAAAGAAAAAATTGAAACAATAAAAAAGAAAATTAAAAAAGCATTGACTTATCCAATTGCGGTATTAGTAGTTGCTCTTATTGTTACAACTGTATTGCTTATTTTTGTTGTACCTCAATTTGAAGCTTTATTTAAAGGTTTTGGAGCGGACTTGCCTGCAATGACTAAAGCCGTAGTTAATATGTCGAAATTTTTCCAATCCTTTTGGTATTTGATTTTTGGCGCTGTAATTGGTGCTGTTTATGCGTTTATTTATATGTTAAAGCACTCAGCTAAATTTGCTCAAAATGTAGATAGAATTTTGTTAAAAATCCCTATAATTGGGCCGATCATTGAACAAGCATCTATTGCACGCTTTGCAAGGACGTTATCAATTACCTTTGCTGCAGGTTTACCATTAGTTGAAGCACTCAAATCGGTTGCTGGAGCCACAGGAAATATTATTTTTTCCAAAGCAACACATATTATTAGAGAAGAAGTCTCTACTGGACAACAGATGAACAAAGCAATGCAGAATACTCATTTGTTTCCCAATATGGTGGTACAGATGGTTGCCATCGGTGAAGAATCTGGTACCTTGGAAAAAATGTTAAGCAAAGTAGCAGATTTTTATGAAGAAGATGTAGATAATGCTGTTGATTCTCTCAGCAGTCTACTAGAACCTATAATCATGACCATTTTGGGTGTCTTAGTAGGTGGACTTGTAGTGGCAATGTATTTACCGATATTTAAACTGGGATCGGCAATATAAAACATTTGTAGGATGGGCCTCTGGCCGCAACATAAGTTTCGGATAAGAAACATCTAAGATCTCAGCTTACTCTCGATCGTCCTGAGGAGTCGCATTAGCGACCTCTCGAAGGGTTTGGCACAGTGCTTAGCCTTCGAGACGAGCTAAAGCCCTCATCAGGCCGAACGGATCCAGATAATTCAAATTTTTTTATCCGAAACTGACCTTAACTCTTAAGTGCAGCTTGGGATAACAGCTAAGTAGTTAAAAGGATTATAACGTCAATTTTTTTTAGGATTATTTATTATGCATGATTTTATCATCAACCATAATTATTTTATGTATTTTGCTATTGCTCTGTTCTCATTAGCTATAGGAAGTTTGCTTAATGTGATTATCTATCGTTTGCCCATAATGTTAGAAATAGAATGGAAAAATCAATATGATGAGATAATGGAAATAAAAAACACGAATCAAGCAGCAATTAATTTATTTTTCCCAAGATCATTTTGTCCTTCTTGCAAAACAATGGTTAAATCTTGGCAAAACATCCCTCTATTAAGCTATTTGTTTTTAGGTGGTCGTTGTTATCAATGTAAGCATTCTATTTCAATCAGATATCCATTAATTGAACTAGGTACCATGCTTTTATCTTTATATGCTACTTGGCATTTTGGTTTTACCCTACAATTACCTTTTGCATTATTAATAATTTGGTTATTAATTTGTTTATTTTTCATTGATCTGGACCATAAAATTTTACCGGACAGTCTTACTTTAAGTTTATTATGGATAGGATTAATAGCGAATACTCAAACCATTTTTACTCCTTTACCTCAAGCGGTACTTAGCGCTGTTGGTGGCTATTTAGGATTATGGTTGTTTGTAAAAATATTTTATTTATTTACAGGTAAAATAGGTATGGGAAACGGTGATTTTAAATTATTTGCCGCCTTTGGTGCCTGGTTTGGTTGGATGTTTTTACCATTAATTTTGCTTCTTTCCTCTATTGGAGGAACAATTATCGGACTATTGTATTTACATTTTCAAAACAAATCCAAAGACACGGCTATTCCTTTCGGCCCTTTTTTATGCGTCAGCGGATTAGTTACTTTATTTTGGGGACATTCCGTAGTGCACTGGTACTTACATCTTTGGTTGTAACACGAATGATATAGCATCATGGCATCCATTATTTATATACTATAATTAGAAGTGTTAAAAATTCATTTTCATTTTGTTCTTTTGAACAAACTGCGACCTACATGAAGTGTATGAAATAAGGAGCAACATAATGAATAATATAGTACATTTTCCTATACATATAGTATTTAGTAATTTCAAACATTCACAAGCTATTGAAACTAATGCACGTAATCATGCGGGAAAATTAGGGAAATATTTTGATCGTATTATGAATTGTAAGATGAGTATTGAAACACATCATCATCACCATAAAGGCAAAATTTTTCATGTTCGTATCGATCTTATCGTCCCAAATGCAGAGCTTATAGTTAATCGTGATCTTATTCAAAATCATGCCCATGAAGATGTCTATGTCGCAATCAGAGATGCATTTCAAGCTATGACAAGAAAATTAAAAAAATACGCTCACAAACAACGCGGTGAAATAAAATACCATGAACCAGCACTTGAAGGTCGTATTCTGGAAATTGCTCCTATCGCTGATTATGGATTTATTGAAACAACCAATGGCAGGAGACTGCGTTTTACCAGCAAAAGTGTGATTGATCATGATTTCAACAAATTAGAATTAGGAAGTAAAGTGACCTTTGTTGAAGCACGAAGTAACGATGGAGCCGCAGCAAGTACAGTTTATGTGAAATAATTTGTATTGAAATTTACAATTTATCCTTTAATCAACATGCCGCTACTTGTTCTTAACACTATATGCAATACCGCGCTTTATGCGGGGTATGCATATTAAGACACCAAGAGATAGCCCATTCATATATCACCAATATGTTTTATAACAAGGATGAAGCTACTTTTTTTTATCCATGGAAAGACCATGAACAATACTCAAATTGATAACGGATTTACAAAATTGGATACGATATTGACGAATAACCGCAAAGATATTCTACTAAAAAGAACCAATAATTTGTTCTATCTATGTAGCATAATAGTATTATTTGTAATTGTCGTTACTGTTTTTGTTCCCTTCTCTCCCAAAATGCCCGCTCCAGGTCTTGATCCTTCCTGGGCACTAGGCTTAAATCAAGCTGTTGCTCAAGGACTCGCTTTTGGAAAAGAAATAATATTTACACTTGGTCCTTATTCCTCTATTTATACCAAAGCATACCATCCCGCTACGGATTTTATGATGATAGGTGGCTGTTTGTATTTAGCTATTTCTTATTGGATGTGCCTGATTTACTTAATGAAAAATGTACCTTGGTATTGGGGCCTTGCTTTCTGCCTGGCATTTTTGGGAATGATTTATGCCCGAGATTCTTTATTGTTTTCTTATCCACTTCTTGTTGGCCTAATAAGCTTCAAAATCATCTCTACCGACAATCACCCAACATGTTCTAATAATTACCTTTTATTATTTATTTTCTTTTTGTTTGCCCCCTTAGGTTTATTAACTTTGGTCAAAGGTTCGATATTAATTCTTAGTCTCATGATTAACATTTTATGTTTTGTTTTTTTCATCATCACAAATAGAAAAGACTTAGCTGTAATTTGTTTTGCTTCATCACTTACTTCAATCATTGTATTTTGGCTTATAGCAGGCCAAGCAATCAGTCATCTACCGGCATACATTGTTAATACACTGTCCATAGCTTCAAGTTTTACTGAAGCCATGTCTTCAAATGGAAATGTAATAGAAGTCATTTTATATTTGATTACTTCGGGATTAATTTTTCTGTTCATTGCTTTGCAAAAGAAAATTTCAAGTTTTCAAAAAATATTTTTACTAAGTATTTATTTTGTTTTTTTGTTTATTTCATTCAAGACAGGTTTTACACGCCATTTTGGTCATGCATTTATACCAGGAACATCCCTTTTATTAGCCACCCTATTTTTACCTTTTCTTTCTAATTCTTCAATAACCTTCCTACTTATACTTTTCTCACTAAATAGTTGGCATTTTATTAATAGTCACTATACGCAAATTTCAATTCGCGATAATGTAGTATCTAGCTATTCATCAGCATGGCATGGCTTTAAAAACAGAATTCACGATTCTTCATGGTTAAAAACAAATTTTGCCCTTTCTATGAATTTCTTACATGATCAAGTTTCTTTTCCTGTTTTTCAGGGAACAACTGATATTTATTCATATAATCAAACCTATTTAATATCATCAGAAAATACCTGGTCGCCACGTCCAATATTTCAAAGCTATTCTGTTTTTAGTCCTATGCTAGCACAGGAAAATATGAAACATCTTAAAGGAAAACATGCTCCAGATAATATTATATTTAAAATAGAGTCGATTGATGAAAGACTTCCTTCGTTGGAAGATGGAGCTAGCTGGCCTTTATTATTAGCAAATTATCAACAAACTCATTTAAATAATAGTTTTTTAATTCTTCAAAAAAAGAAGAATATTCACAAAGAAGTTATAAATCATGAATTTTTACCCGCACAGTCGCATCAATTTGGTGAATTAGTTCATTTGCCAGAACAAAAAAAACTCCTTTTTGCCAAAATTGAAATCAAAGCTACATTGTGGGGAAAATTAGCAACACTTCTGTTCAAACCAAGCCAATTACTCATTACTTTTTATATAAAAGACGGCACTAAAAAACAATACCGTTTAATTGCAAGCATGGCAAAGTCTAACTTTTTGCTTTCTCCCCTTATTGAGAATACCGCTGAATTTTCACTGTTATACAAACAGAGCGAACAATTAAATAGTAAAGTAGTTAAATCGATAGTCATTGAAAACAAAGGAGACAACAAGCAATGGATTAATTCATATAGTATTTATTTGAGCCATACCTATGACTCCGCTCACTTAATGTAGTCAAGTTAAGTAAAAAATAGCCAGGATGGAGCGCTATGCGCGTAATCCGGGAACCAGCGAAACGGTTCATTATGATGTGATATGCTGCGCATGGATTTCCACCAATAGGAATGCAGCGTCAAAACTAAATTTGCAGTTGAGCCTTACTGGAGAGGACTGATTAGTAAAGAAGAGCTCCTTGAAAAAGAGAAACAGATTCGTCGTGAAAATTGGGAAATCCAATCCCAAGCAGGATTAAATTTACTGCCCCTAGGAGATATAGCAGTAAAAAATTATATTAACACGAACTTTGATTTCATAGCGTTGGATTATATTGTTTTTCTGTGGTATTGCTAGAAATATCATTTATTTGTTTGATAAACTCATCCATTGCCCGAGAAGTTGAGCTCGTGTTCACATTAGCGTTTTTAAAGAAACCTGTGGTGATTGAAAACAAATTACGTCGCTGATAATTATCTCTCACCTTTTCCAAAGCGCCAATCGCATCTTCAAATTTAAAG
>JACPOX010000115.1:5544-7387 GCA_016191305.1 Legionella longbeachae
AATTGATTCGTCGATTAAAGTAATGTTGGCTTCCAGCTGGAAAGGTTTTGCTTTTGCTTTGACAAGTTCAGTCATTGCCTCACGTTTGACTTGTTCAAATCGTAAATTTTGAATAAATCCAGCGTGAGCACTAACGTTGATACTATCTTTAATGGGGGTATCAGGTTGTTGAGCTTGCATGATTGAATTAATATTTTTAGAGAAAGCTTGTATTTCCATACTGCAAGCAGCGTTAACTCGTTTATAAAGTATAGCCTTATGTCTCATTTCAAGATCAAGATACTTACCATCATCAAGATCTATTTTAGGTAGAACAAAAGCATCAAGAGCCTTAATTAAGCTTTTTATACCTTGTTCTAATTCGCCGGGATTTATTTTTAAGATATCTTTGTCTTCGAAATGACGATTGATAAAGCGAAGATTACCTAGGATGTCTATTAATTTATTTTCTTCATTTTCTCGCATATTGATGACGGCATTTTTTGCGCGCAGGCTATTTTCATCTAAATCTACGACTTGATCTTTTACTTCCCAAATCGAATCTTCAAAATCATTGAGCTGGTTTTTAGGTATAGCCAAGAGACATTGTAGGAGATCACCCGTATGGGTGGTTTTAACTCCTGTATTCAGGGCAGGAGCATTAGCAGTAACATTTTTGGCATTTTCTTGTAACTCAGTTTTTTTCTCTTGGGTTAATTTAAAATCCAAAGTATTTATATCGACAGATAAATTAATCATCTGTTCGGAGAAATCATATTTCAAAGCATGCATTAACTCTGCATTATTTGCAGCAAGATCTACTTTGGCACATACTAAATATTTGATCCAACTCAGTAGAGTTACCCATAAACCTGTCACCATTTTTACTTTAGCATTTAGATCAAAACCTAGAACTTCTTCAATTTTTTCTTCATGGGAACTTAAGGAAGATTCATCTGTTTTTTGATTAAGCAAATGTCTTACTGGCAAATTGTCGAAAGCCCCACCATCAATGTATTTTTTTCCATCATATTCTACCGCTTGAAAAACCAAAGGAAAGGAGGCGGAAATTCTAGCTGCAGTCCTGATAGGCATATTCGGCGTCGTTTCATCTGAAAAAATATCTAATTTTTTATCCGTAATGTTGGTTCCGGTAATAATGAGTCGTTTCACTTTATTACCAATACAATCATGTAGTAGTTTTAAATCGGAAAAAGTTACCTCAGCGAGATTAATTTCAGCTACAGCTTGATAGCGACGAATAAGAGTATTACGTATAATTTTAGCTTTGTCTTGCCCCACATTATTTTCTGTCAAAACACGACTCAACTCATTGAATGTTTCCTTGATTTCTGTTTCATTTTTTTTCTGTTCAGCTAAAATTTCATTAAGCTTCTCTAAACTTTGTGCAACAGTTTTTTCACCAGACAGTGAACGTAGTTCTTTAACCTTATCCTCAAGTTCTTTCTTCTTGGCGAAAATTTTTATATAGTCAGCTAGCTTAATTTTTATCTCTGCCGATTGGAAATTTGGATCATCTACAATAGATTGTAATTCCTTGATTATCTCAACCAATAAGCTTCCTTTAGCCTCATTAATTTTTTTGGGTAGAAAAGTTTCAATAGTTTTTTGAATATGATCAGTAAGTACGTCACCTTTACAAAGACCTCGTTTAGAAAACAACTCAAACAAGCTTGGATCTTTAAATTCATTAAAATCAGTTTTGTCGATTTGCTCTTTGATTTCTGCCGCTGTCATTCCTAAGGCCACTAATAAGGCCGTTAATGAACCGGCAGAAGAACCAGCAACCGTATCCACATTCTCTAATATGCCTTTTTGCTCAAGGGCTTCAATAGCTCCACCG
>JACPOX010000115.1:7414-8372 GCA_016191305.1 Legionella longbeachae
CTTTGCCCCGCCGCCACGAAAAGCAATTTTTTTAATAGGCTTTTGTTTAGAAACAAAGTTATATTGTTTATGATTTAATAGAATTTCATTCATGCTGGTCATATTACATTCTCTTGACGCATTATTTGGTTTTAATGAATATATTATAGGCGCAATACAATTAACAAAACATTAAGTGTTTAGTCTAAATAATTATATTTAACGCTTCAGTGAGAAATATTTGGATTTCTTGATGTAAATGCCGTGCATCAAGCACGGCAGGTAGACAAAAGAATAGATTTTTGCTTAGAATTTAGTTACGTTCATCCTGATTGTGCAAATCAATAGTTACTTGATTTAAATTAATCGGGTAAAGACATCAGACTTGCATTCCCACCAGCTGCAGTAGTATCTACTGTATAGGTGCGCTCATGACACAGTCTTAATAGATAATTTGGACCACCGGCCTTAGGTCCCGTTCCAGACAAACCCTCTCCTCCGAAAGGCTGAAGGCCTACTACAGCACCTGTCATATTGCGGTTTACATAACAATTACCTGCATGAATATGCGTCCTAATGTATTCAACCATCTCATTTATTCGACTATGAATACCCAAGGTCAAACCATATCCTGTTGCATTTATTTGCTCAATGACTTTATCCAAATTCTTTCTTTTGTACGAAATTACATGCAGTATCGGACCAAATACTTCTTTTTCCAAAGCATTAATATGATCTATGGCTATTGCCGTAGGTGGCATAAAATAACCTGATTCTAACGACTCATCCAAAGGACATTGATAAATTATTTCAAAACGCTTTTTCATAGAATCAACATGATCTTTTAAAGTGGATAAAGCCGTATTGTCAATAACAGGTCCTACATCAGTCACTAACCAACGAGGATCGCCAACTACTAGTTCAGCCATAGCCCCTTTTAAAAGCGCTACTGTACGTGGATAAACCTCTTCTTGGATAA
>JACPOX010000115.1:8432-14681 GCA_016191305.1 Legionella longbeachae
ACTCGCAAAGCAGAACATCTTTGGCCGGCGCTACCAAATGCAGAATTAACGGCATCCACCACGACTTGTTCCAACAATGCAGATGAATCAACAATCATTGCATTTTGACCACCTGTTTCAGCAATTAGTGGAATAATCTCTCCACCACGGGTAGCCAAAGTTCGATTAATAAGATTTGCGGTATCTGTAGATCCTGTAAATAACACTGCTTTGATTCTTTTATCTGCGACTAATGCAGCACCTATTGTTTCCCCAGGACCTGGAAGTAATTGTACCGATCCACTAGGTACACCAGCTTGATGCATTAATTTAATTGCATAAGCGGCTATTAGTGGGGTTTGTTCAGCAGGTTTTGCGATAACACAATTTCCAGTTACTAATGCAGCAACTACTTGACCAACAAAAATTGCTAAAGGAAAATTCCATGGACTAATACAAAGTACTGTGCCACGCGGATGCAAACTTAATTCATTGAGCTCACCGGTGTAACCTGTTAAATGCAATGGAGTAGATAAAATTTGTTCAGCCAACATAGAATAATAACGACAAAAATCAATTGCTTCTCGTAACTCAGCTATACAGTCACTCATTGTTTTACCGGCTTCAAGACAAATAATCGTCATGAGTTCCGCTTGATTTTCCTGTAACAAGTCAGCAAAACGATTAAGGCATGCAGCTCTTTCTTTAACCGTTTTACAAGACCAAAATCGAAAAGATTGCTCAGCGTGTAACAGTGCTTGCTCTACATCATCGAGTGAGGCATTTTGTACTGTGCCAACAGTATTTTCAATTTGTTGAGGCGATTCGATTCGTTGTTGCTCTCCTTTAAATGCCTTATTTCCAGCTACAAGAGACACTGAACTCCAATTCTCCAATTTGATTTTGCTCATCTTTTGTTGCAATTGTGCGCACTCGAGACGATCAGTGAAATCGAACCCCATAGAGTTTTTTCTAGCAGGTTCAAACAGATTTGCAGGTAAAGGAATATTCTTATTTATTTGAGACAATAAAGATCTGGCTTTATCTACAGGATCTTCAACTAATGTACTGATTGGCGCATTATCATCAACAATACGATTAACAAATGAGGAATTAGCGCCATTTTCTAGTAATCTTCGTACCAAATAGGGCAGTAAATCTTCATGACTACCCACAGGAGCATAAATACGGCAAGGAATGCCATAAAGCTCTTTAGGTACCACTTGCTGATATAGTTCGTTGCCCATTCCATGTAAACATTGAAATTCAAAATCTCGGTAATCGCCTGTAATATTCAGGATCATAGCCACCGAATATGCATTATGTGTTGCAAATTGGGGATAAATCGCATCGGTCATACTAAGTATTTTTTTTGCGCAAGCTTGAAAAGAAACGTCGGTGAAGACTTTGCGACTAAATACAGGGTATTCGATCAAACCTTGCATTTGAGTTTTTTTAATTTCACTATCCCAATAAGCCCCTTTAATTAAACGCACCATAATACGACGCTGCTTACTTCTTGCCAAAGCGGCTACCCAATCCAGTACATAGAAAGCTCTTTTTTGGTAAGACTGAACAGCCAAACCAAAACCATTCCAACCATCTAAACTTGGATCTATAAAAACACGTTCCATCACATCGAGGGATAAATCAAGTCGTTCTGATTCTTCCGCGTCTATTGTTAAGGCAATACCATAATTTTTTGCCAAACGAGCAAGTGCTAACAGTTTTATAGGTAATTCTTCCAAAACACGTTCATGTTGACTTTCATTATAACGAGGATGTAATGCAGATAATTTAATAGAGATTCCTGCTCGTTTATATATATCAGAATTTTTATCAACTTGTTTGCCTATAGATTCGATTGCTTCTTTATATGCCTCGAAATATCGTGCCGCATCAACTGAAGTAAGAGCTGCTTCTCCCAACATATCATAGGAGTAACGATACCCTTGAGCTTCCTTCTTTTGAGCCCGATGCAGCGCTTCATTTATTGTTCGTCCCATTACGAATTGTTTACTCATAATCCGCATTGCTTTATCAACTGCTGTTCTAACTACTGCTTCACTACTTCTATTAACGAGTTTCATTAATGATTTTGATAGAGTGCTTTCTGCTTTTTCCGGTGCTAGTATTTTACCAGTAAGCATTAACGCCCAAGTTGTCGCATTGACAAAAAAGGAATCGCTTTGACCAATATGAGACTTCCAATTGCCATGAGACAGTTTGTCTTTAATTAAAACATCAATTGTAGCGCTGTCTGGTACTCGTAATAAGGCCTCAGCCAAACACATTAATGCAATACCTTCATCACTTGATAATGCATATTCAGTTAAAAATGAATCAATACCAGTACTTTTTTTTCGTTCAGCTCGTACTAATTCAACTAGTTTTGTAGCACTATTTCTAATAGCATCCAGTTGCTGTTGCTCTAATGCTGCTTTATCACAAAGTTCAGTTATCAACGATAACTCATCAGCACGATAGGCTCGATTAATAGCAGCTCTAATTCCTTCAGGTAATGGTATGATCTGCTTTTCCAGCATAGTATTCTCCGAAATCAAATGTGTAACTATAGTTTAGACACTATTAAAATGGAATGTTTGAAGGTGATATTTGCCCAAATTATGCATTCTTCAAATAGAAATTAAAGAAAAAAAAACCCCATATGCAGAACAAATAACAGTCATTTTGATTCTATTTAATACCTTTAGAGTCAATAATGACACGCTTATTTGCTTTATTTTTATCCTTATAGATATTTATTTGAACTTATATATTTTTATCAATTAAATCAAGCTCTTGAATTGAATAATATTTTCGTCAACTGACCAAATAGAGGTCTTGTAATTTTACAAATAGATGATTTGTCGATATAATGTTCATTTTTTTGATGACCAATACCGGCGAGTTTAAAAGAAGAAAGGAGCAGTATGAATACATTATTAACTCTAATCTCAACTGTAATTTTAACAAGCAATTTTACATCCACTCCTCCTACATTTGCACAGTCAGGAGCAGATATTAATACTAAAGTGCAACACCTAAGCCACAAAGCGCCACAATTAAACAAAAATGTATTAAAGCTAGCTTTAACTGCATATACAAATGCTAGCAAAAAAGGCGCTGTTAAAAAACCCGTACTTACTGTAATTGATTATTCTTTACCCTCGAATAAACAACGCATGTGGATCTTTGATGTCCGAAATGAACGTCTTTTATATAATACTTATGTTGCTCACGGTAAAAATTCCGGTGCAAATAAAGCTAAGCATTTCTCAAATATCGAATCCAGTAAAGAATCAAGCTTAGGAACTTACATCACTAAAAATACCTATATAGGCCACAAAGGTTATTCATTAAACCTGCAAGGCTTGGATAAAGGCTTTAATGACAATGCATTAAATCGACGAGTTGTAGTGCATGGCGCATGGTACGTAGAACCTGATTTCATTAAACGTGCTGGTCGAGCTGGATTATCTTGGGGATGCCCCGCTATTGCTCAAACTTTAGCAAAACCCATCATTAATACCATTAAAAATGGTTCCGTAATTTTTGCTTATTTTCCTGATAAACGCTTTTTATCTAAATCAGGTTATTTAGTAGCATAAAAAAAGCCAGGGTCACCCCTGGCTTCCGCAGTCATCCTTCTAAGAACTATTGTTCTTAGAGTCATCCTGACAAACCATATCCCTATGATTACAATTCCTTTTGTGTGACTTATATCCATACAAGTCTTGATTAAAATGTAGCAATAGATTACACGAAGTGCAAGGCGTTATTAATGAGTTCACTTATAAAAAAACAAACATCCTCTTTATTAATTTACATTAAAATCAATTGGTTATGAAAAAAAGGCACTAATACCAATGAATAAAAGGCCATTGTCTTCAACTTAATTGAGAAATATCTTACATAAAATCGATCACAAAACATCCTCGACTACTTATTAACACATAAGCTTTGAATATGTCACAAGATGTGATAGTTTATTCGGCATCTTGATAACGCCTCAGAGCAAAATGATGGATAAGCAACAAATAACAACTGCAAAAAAAGAAAAGCTACAAATTATAGATTGGCTAATTGAACACTTTCCAAATGCTTTTTTTAAGAAAAGTAATCAAGTTAAGCCACTGAAAATTGGGATATTCGATGATCTTATCGATTTCTATGAGCGATTAGATTCCCCCCCTTTCAGTAAAAAATTACTTCGTGAAGCATTAAGCTATTACAGCGCATCGCCTGCATATTTGAATTGTCAAAAAGAAAATATAGCTCGCGTAGATATTTATGGTAATGAAGTTGATGTCGTAACCCAAGACCAAGCAAAATATGCTCATCAACGCTATCAAGAGCGCTATAATAAACCGAAAGACCAAGGGCATTCTTAAATGTAGGTTGGGGCCATGGGCTCCAACCTACAAAATCCTTAACTTAACGTTAGTTCGGATAAGAAACACCTAGCGATCTAAGCTCCCTCTCGATCCGTTCGCCCTGAGTAGTCGCATTAGCGACGTCTCGAAGGGTTTGCCTTCGAGACGGGCTGAAGCCCTCCTCAGGCCGAACGGATCCGGGTAATTCAACGTTCTTTATCCAGAACTCACGTTAACTTAATGGTAGCAAGAGCGCCGTATACCTGAGGATTCGAGCACCGTATCAACAAAGCAATTCTCCACTGGACTAGAGTTTCCGAAAAAGTCCATTATATGTTTTTTAACAGCGCTGCAAAGTCAATAAGTAATTAACCTGCACATCATCTCCAAGCGAGGCTTTTCTTAAGAAGGGGTTGTAATCCATCCCCTTCATTTCAACCAAATTGAATCCAAAAGAACGTGCCATCGCAAGCAATTCGCTGGGTTTTATAAACTTATTATAATCATGTGTTTGTCGAGGTAATAAATTAAGTAGATACTCAGCAGCAATAATAGCACTAGCATAAGCTTTTACTGTTCTACTAATTGTAGATAGAAATAAAAAACCATTAGGTTTTAATAATCGTCGGCAATGCTCTAAAACTAATTCAGGTTTTTGCACATGCTCCAACATTTCCATGCAGGTAACTACGTCAAAATGTCCTCCCTTATATGACTCAATAGGAGTACAGAGATATTCAATATTAAGGTTATTATTTTTTGCATGTTCCTGAGCTACTACAATAGCTTCAGACTCAGCATCAATGCCGGTACTTTTTGCTCCATATCTGGCCATTGCCTCACACAAAATACCACCACCGCAGCCTACATCCAAAACTTTTTGTTGCGATAATTGAACATGCCGAGTGATAAATTCAAGTCGAACTCCATTTATATCATGCAAAGTTTTCAGGGGGCCTTCTGTATCCCACCATAATTTTGCATGTTGGGCAAATTTGTGAATTTCTTCGGGATTAACAGTTGATTCAAAATTACTCATTTTTTAATAAATCCAGAGGTTTAAAAAAATCAAGGACATGCTGATTGGTAATAAAACTTATATTATAAGGATGTTCAGCCATTAGTCCTATAGATAATTTATCTTGCGAGACAGTTTCTGCTATCTTGCCTAATAAAATAAGTTGAATATTAGATTTATCTCTTGCCAGTAATGAAAAAAGCGTTTGCATAAATGGCTTCCAGTGACGTGCGTGGTATGGAACTTTATCCTCACTATAAACAAGGGTCGCATTAAGAAGCAAAATACCCTTATTCATCATCCCAATAAATAATTGCTCTGCGGTTTGCACCAAAGTGCTTTTATTAACTAATGCAATATTTTCTTGAGATGCTTTGGTATCAATATCTCCTCGAGCAATAAGCAACATTTTAATCAAATTACGCAAAGAAGTGGCTCTATTAACCAGAGTACTCAACCCTTTTAAAGCCCATAAATTCGATACTGCATTATCCCAAAAAGCATATCCGTTTGCTGAATCTATTCGGGGATAAGGAGACTCACCAAGTAAAATATATCTGGTTTTCGCAAGTGGTAAACTAAAAGCTGCAAATAATCGTTCTTTTCCAGGTAGCCAATCTTTATCATACATTAACTGCTGTAAATAATTCTGATCCATTGTTTGTAATGATTGAATCAGAATTTCCTGCCAGTCAGAATGACAGTTTTTTATAAAATTGATGTTATTCACATTATTACTCTGTAATAGAGAATCATTCAGAAAATCCACTATGCCTCCTTTTTTAAAGTGAAACAATTATTTTGCCTTAAATAATTGCATAGAAACAAATTTTTTACTTGCTTATGTACGTTTTGTGGTTAAAAATGGAAATTAAA
>JACPOX010000152.1:0-5565 GCA_016191305.1 Legionella longbeachae
AGTTATCCAATACCATGGATCAAATATTACAAGTTGGCAAAGGTATTTTAGCTGCCGATGAAAGCAGCGGAACCATTGGCAAACGCTTTGCCTCTATTGGTATTGAAAACAACGAAGAAAACCGAAGGGATTATCGATTATTGCTAGCAACTACCCCTGATCTAGAACAATACATTAATGGTGTCATCTTATTTGAAGAAACCTTTAATCACACCGATGAACATGGAACTCCTATTCCCAAAATATTTGCTGATAAAGGCATACTACCTGGAATCAAAGTAGATAAAGGATTAGTTGACTTAGCAAATACAGAAAATGAAAAAGTAACTCAAGGTCTGGATGGTTTAAGCGAACGTTTACTGCATTTCAAAAAATTGGGAGCTAAATTTGCTAAATGGCGTAATGTTTACTCCATTTCCGAATTTACACCCAGTTTAACTGCCGTCAAAACAGGTGCAGAAAATCTGGCGCGTTATGCAGCAGCTTGCCAAGAAGTGGGTATTGTACCTATCGTTGAACCTGAAGTCCTGATGGATGGTAATCACAGCATTGAGCACTGCGCTGAAGTATGTGAAATTGTTCTCCATGAATTATTTCATGCTTTATTCATTCACCAGGTTGAATTGGAGCATATTATCCTAAAACCAAGTATGATCACTTGCGGTAAAGAAAACACTCCATTTAGTGAGCCTGGTGAAGTTGCCGACTACACAATTAGTGTATTCCGTAACAATGTCCCCGCTTCAGTACCAACAATTAATTTCCTTTCTGGAGGCCAAACACAGCAACAGGCCACCGAGAATTTAAATGCAATAAACAGTATAGATCATCAACCTTGGTTGCTTAGTTTTTCCTTTGGAAGAGCTTTACAAGAAGATTGTTTGTCAACTTGGGGTGGAAAAAAAGAAAATATTGCACTGGCACAAGAAGTATTATTGAAGCGTGCTCGCCTAAATGGGTTAGCCTGTGTTGCTGAGTACAATAGCAAAATGGAATAATTTTTCACGCATAATAATCCGCGCTGCCATAGTTAATGGAAAATGGCTTAAAATGTAGGTTGGGCCCTTGGCCCAACATGGACACCTACCTAACATATAGCCCTTTGTTGGGTCAGGGGTCAAACCTACAGGAGCGGGTAGATTCCTAAATCACCTCAAAACGTGCATAAAGTGGCAAATGATCAGACAACATTCTCCATGGCTTACCATGCAAACAAGCTACCTCTTGTACTTTCATACCTCGAAAATATACTCGATCGATACAAAGTGCTGGTCTAATAGCTGGGAAGGAACGTGCATGTTGCCCTTCTATTGAAACAAAAGCTTCTTCTATATTTAAGTTTTCAGCTAAAGGCTTAGAGATAATCGTGCGCCAGTCATTAAAGTCACCCGCCATTAATAACGGTTCATCCTGGGGAACGACATCCTTAATACGCTGCATTAAAGCGTTGCATTGTACTGCACGTTCCGTTTTGAAAAGACCTAAATGCACACATAACAAATGAATTGTAATCTTATCCAACCTCAATTGCGCATGCAATATTCCTCTTGAGGCTCTACGAATGTTTGCAAGATTAATATTCTCAAATCGTTCAAAAGCATACTTACTTAAAATTGCATTTCCATGGTGACCAGATTGATATACTGCATTTTTTGCATAAATATAATGTGGCCATATATTTTCCGCTATATATTCGAATTGAGGTGAGTCTGGCCAATCCTCTATTCGTTTTTCTCGTTTTCTGTGTTCACCTTGAACTTCTTGCAAAAAAACAAAATCAGGATTTAACTGAGTGATTGCCTCACGCATTTGAGGAAGCAAAAAGCGAACTGCTCCAACACCAAACCCTTTATGAATATTGTATGTTATTAATGAAACACTACGTACTTCTTCTTGCATGTTTTACCCTTATCAGGTTTCTGTATAAAGCATACCACTAAATTAGGAACGTGCACGACATAATTTCCCATTTTAGCTCAAAATATGGGCATTAATTCACCCACATTTCTTAATAATAAATTATGAAGATGCAGTTAAAAGTCTGGATTTATTTATACTTCCATGAGCTAATACCACTGATAAGAAAAAAGAGTAAATAAAATGAAAATGCTAGATCTAACCATTCCAGGTTTTTCTATAAGTTGTAGAGTTTGGGGGAATCCTGATAAACCTGCGATCTTAGCCCTACACGGTTGGCTAGATAATGCCAATAGTTTTGCGCCACTGGCTCCATACTTAAAAAATGATTTTTATTTTATAGCAGCTGATTTACCTGGACATGGTCACTCCTCCCATCTTCCAGAAGGCTGTAACTATCATTTTTTTGATGGAGTATTCATTGTTATTGATATACTCAACGCCTTAAAAATAGATAAAGTCCATTTATTAGGCCACTCTATGGGAGCATGTCTGGCTAGTTTGGTCGCGGGTGTTGTTCCGGATCGTTTTTCTTCTGTACTCCTGATTGAAGGCTTAGGGCCATTTTCTCATCCTGCAGAAACTGCATGCCAACAATTAAGAGAATATTCCCACTTTCTTAGTCAAAAAAGCAAAAAATCCAAAGGTTATGAGCATTTAAATAGCGCCGCGCTCGCTCGAGCATTTAAAGGCTATGTCTCTTTAGACATAGCCAAAATTCTTTGTGAGAGAGCATTGATAGAAAAACAGGGCAAATATTACTGGCGTCATGACTCTCGCTTATTGATAAGATCCCCTTTGCGAATGACTGAAGAGCAAATACTTTCTTGTTTACAAGAGATTAGGGCTAAATGTTATTTATTGTTATCCAGTAGGGGATTTTCTTTTGATGCAGAGCTTATCAAAAACCGTATTAAGGCTGTAAAAAATTTAACTCTTATAGAAATGGATGGGGGGCATCATATCCATATGGAACAGCCAGAAATTATAAGTCAACTCCTGGCTGATTTTGTTGCATTTAATACTTAAACCCTCTACAAACCCTAATATAAACAGGAGACTTATTATTTTGAAAAAGTTTTCATGGATCTCCGAATAGACATTTAAGAAAACATTTTCATTAGAATCAGATTTCTGTTTCCAGACTTTTTTTATTAAATCTTAATTAAACTCTCTGTATCCATGAAGTTTATTTTATCTTCCTCTGATTTATTTTTTGCAAACGATTTTATCAGTTCTATAGTTCTCTCAAGTTGTACCAAGTCTCCAAAATTACTCATTTTGTATAGTAAGGGTAATAGAATATTAGCTGTATCTCTTTTTTTGTTCTTTAATTTGAATTTGTTAATGAGCATATAATTTTTATACTTATTTTTTTCCTGGCTATGGTAAGGATGTAAAAGATGGATCTTATATTTGCGAAATTCAGTAGTGAGGCGTTTCAATATCGTCATATCTTTTTTGGACAAGTCATTTTTTTTAAGTGAAGCACGCAACGAATTAAATTTATTCTCAATCACTTGATCGTTATCATTTTCTTTAATCGCGCATTGGCTATGTAAATTTAAGATAAAATTGTCCAGCGTTATACTCCCAGTGGATTTCTCAAATGGATTGAAACATTTGAAAAAACTATTCACACTAACTTTTTTACTTTCGAGAAACATGGCGGTCATTTGCTTAGACTCAAAAATGTTTTTTACAATCTCTGGATGTAGCATATAGAGGTTAGTTCTTTTCATATCCATTAGCTTATCGTCAATATCGCTATATCCAAGACCAGAAGGTAGTTTAATTTTTGCGCCTTTCTTGATAAGAAGTTTCGCAATGTTAATAGCATCTTTCTGAGGGACAATATCCATTGGGAAATCGTTCCAAGCCGTTGGAAATAAAATATTAAAAAGACAACTTTCGTCAAACATTGTTCCATACGGACATATATTTGGATCGGCACCAGCGTCCAATAGTTTTTTAACTATCTCAACTTTTCCACGCGTCACGGCAAAATATAAAGCAGTATATCCAGAAGCATCTTGAGCATTGATGTTGATTTTATCTAGCCATGCGTCAATCTGCTTCATTTTGCCAAATTTGACAGCATTCAAAAACTGTCTCATTTTTTCGAATTCAGTCAGCTCTGCTTTGTGAATGTTAAGATTTTTAACGATTTTTATGGCTTTTGGCAGAGAAATTCGCTCATCTGCATTCTCAACTTTCATATTATTTATCAAATTCCTAATTTTCTCATATTCAATATGTTTAGTTAGGGAATCTAATTCTTCTTTCCATAAGCTTTGCAACACTGTACCTAATGAATAAATATCGGCTGATGTCTGTGCAATTTTCTGTGTGTGTGTTTTCGCTTCGGGCGGAGTAGCTTGGTGTGAGTCTAACCAATAAGTGATGTTTGAGTTAATTTTTACAACATTATCTCTGTCAATGAAATGTCCTTTCAATCCATCGTCTAACACGCTTATCCTGATATTATCCGGCTTGATATCTCTATGGATGAGATCTTGCTCTAAAAATTCTTTGCTGTACTCTTCCAGCAAATCTAGAGACAATGCTCTTTTTTCGTATGGTGACAGATTGATGCGAAGCCTTTTTGAATAACTGCCTTGGCTACTATGTTGAAAGTTATAATTTAAGGCCGCCAAATCATAATCGCCAATTTTTTTCATAAATCTAGGATTTTCTGTTTTGTTCGACATAGGTATTTTCGTGACGCGAAATGGTTTAGTTCTTAGAGTTTCGATTTTTTTTGACAGATATTTTTCGCCATATTTTTTATATTCCAGCTCGTCTATCGGATTATCTTTTTTTAATGCAATTCGTGCGATATTTTCATACACTTTTCCGAAACCACCTATGCCTATCAGTTTTGATATTTCTTCAGAAACAAATTCAAAACGGTCTCCTGTCACTTTTTCACGTTTGTATACATTACACTTAAAAATAATACTATCGCCTTTTTCTGTTGTATATTCCTTATCTTTCTCGAATTTTCCACCAGCAAAAATAATGGCGTTAGATTGTAAAAATATCTTAAGAATCCTCCTCTGATCTTCATAGGGGGGATTTGTAAAAAATTCTTTGTCTTCAGGGTCAATAATTATGTTCATACTTTGCTCACTTTTGAGCCATATTATCATATAGAACAAAATAAAAGCAATTAGAGTGAGTTTTCTTTAAGAATTTTAGAATGAATTGTTAACACGCCCTACTGTTAACTTAATTTATAGAAGAGTATTCAAAAAAAAACTGTGTCATTCCCGCCTTTGGGGAAATGACACAGTTTCGTGGACATCATCATTTGTTGGAAGTACATCCATCCATATTGACATTGATTTTCACTTCATCTAGTGATTTTTTCACATCACATAGAGCGCTCTTAGGATATTTCTGATTGTTTGGATCAGCAACGAGAAGCTCAGTAATCGCACTTACTATACCTTCACCCCCTTGATCAAAATCTGAATAGGGAGTCCAGTGATCCATATTAGCTTTCACCATAACATCAAAGGCCAAACGGGTATTCCAGTTAGGTTGATTCGCTAAGATATAAAACAAATGGTTGTAAACACCGCTTGAATAATGAACATCCAGGCCGCTATAATAGTCATCTGCAGTATCAATAGACGTACCATC
>JACPOX010000152.1:5615-12950 GCA_016191305.1 Legionella longbeachae
CCAATTTGCCAACTGTTGCTTTTTTCTTCGGAGGAATAATACTCCGCTGCCTGAGCTGCCATATCAGAGAAAGCTTCGTTCATACCACCAGATTGGCCATAATATTCAAGATTAGAATGCTGTTCAGTAAAACCATGGCTGATTTCATGGGCACCTACTCCCAGAGAAACCAATGGATACATCATGGTATCACCATCACCGAAAGTCATCTTTGAACCATCCCAATAGGCATTTTCATAACCATCACCATAATGGACACGCATAACTAGTTGCATTGGAGATCCGTCAGAATTAGTTAGAGCATCAGTATGGTACCACTCAGCATACATACGCTTAATCACATGACCAGCATACAATGCATCATTAGTTGGAGAAGCTGCCCCATTGATTTTGTCATATCCATCGCCTTTATAACCAGTCAGATAAATATTAGAATCATTTGTTGGGCAATCAAATTTCATCGCTTTATTTCTTGAACTGTATCGATGATCCATATCAACTACTTTAACATCAGTATTTTCCATAAAACAGCTTTCAATACTCGCATCACGAGTTAAATCCAAGTAGGGTAAATTAACACCATATTCAACTATACCGACTTTTATATTTCCACCGAAACCAGCTCCTTTTACAGAGTCTTTTTCTGTTTTAATATCATTCCATTGTACAAAAGGCTGATTGGTTTTTGCGTCAATAATAGCTGTTGGACGCTCAGGAATGTTATCCTGATGATAAATAAGAACGCTGACCTTATAAGCCCAATGCGCTTTATGAGCTTCATCGATATAAACCATAGGAGTAACTTTTTCTTCACTTATATCTTTGTTAGCATACTTGGCTTTAAATTGCTGTAGAACCACTTTAGCATTTTTCACAAAAGAAGCATCAGCTTGCCCTAATTCGGATTGTAATCCTTGATAAATAACACCATTCATAGCGACATTAGCTTGAGTATTCACTAAGGATTTTGCTGGATAAATGCTATGCATAATTGCATAACCACCATATACTGGGAATCCCGCATATTGTTGTTGCATGCGCACATGAGTGACTTTATTAATATCAGTATGTTCACTTACAACACTTAAACTGTCTTTTGCAATAGAAACACCTTGGGTCACTATGGCAAATTTTTGTTTGACTTGAGAAAAAGAAGCCTTCTGTAAAGGCATTGGTTCTGCAGCTCTTGCAGGGGATGCTAATCCTAAAGCCAGAGCAACCGCTAGGGGAGATAAATAGAAATTATGATGCATTTGAAACTAACTCCTTTTTTGCAACTTATCCAAAAATTGAAAGCAACTCGCCGTCCGCTGAGCCGATTACATCATCCTTAAAAGCAAGTTGTTGAATCACTCAGATAGTCTTAACAGCGAGTTACACCTGCAATACAACCAATAAAACAGCATCCTCAAACTAGCATAGTTTTATCTATTTTGAAATTATTATTTCATGCTTAAAATAAAATGAATTATATAGCCCAGACCTTTAGTTTTAGAGGAGGCATAGGTCTATTAGTATGCTAAACAAGTCATCTAAAATATAAAAAAAGCAGAGATCATGCAGATATCCTCGGAGATATATAGACAATTTTATGAAGATCAGGCAAAATCTGCAAAAATCGCTCGCAACTTATAGAAACATGAAAAAAATTCTGGTTTTACATGGACCAAATTTAAATCTCTTGGGAACTAGAGATCCGTCAATCTATGGAACCACTACATTAGATAATATCAACAGTGGTTTAATTAAAAAAGCAACAGGTGCTGGATTTACGCTTCATTGTTACCAAAGCAATTCAGAATCGGATTTAATTCAGACGATTCACCAAGCCAGGCTGGATAAAATAGTTTATATAATATTTAATCCAGCAGCGTTTACACATACCAGTGTGGCCTTAAGGGACGCCCTATGCGCAGTTGCCATTCCGTTTATTGAAGTACATATTAGCAATATTTATTCCCGCGAATCGTTTCGTCATCACTCTTATTTTTCTGATATAGCCAAAGGTACGATCAGTGGTTTGGGCGCACAAGGGTATTCGTTAGCATTAACATCAATTATTGAAAGAGAATCAAATAATGGACATTCGTAAGATTAGAAAATTAATAGAATTATTAGAAGAAACCGGCATTTCAGAGATTGAAATCAAAGAAGGTGAAGAATCGCTGAGATTGAGCCGTCATAGCAATACTCATAATGAAGCACCACAAGTTCATTATGTTTCGACTCCTACACCTCGTTACGATGCACCTTCTGCTGCAAATAACCCTACTCCGGTCGAAGCGAGTACCCATCCAGAAAGCAAACCTGTAGTATCCATTGCTTCTGGTCATAAAATTCGCTCTCCTATGGTGGGAACAATGTATACTTCTCCATCACCTGAGAGTCCCCCTTTCGTTGCCGTTGGCCAAACTGTTAAAGTAGGTGATGTTTTATGTATTGTTGAAGCAATGAAAATGTTTAACGAAATTGAAGCAGATCGCGCCGGTAAAGTACTAGAAATACTTGTCGCTAATGGAGAACCTGTTGAATATGATCAGGTCTTGTTTGTTATAGAATAGAGGTGCATCCATGCTCAGTAAAATTGTTATTGCCAACAGAGGTGAAATCGCTCTTCGCATCTTGCGTGCGTGTAAAGAACTTGGCATTCAGACTGTAGCCGTCCATTCGGATGTAGATAAAGATTTATTGCACGTTCGTCTTGCTGATGAAACTGTTTGTATAGGTCCTGCTCCAGCTCAAAAAAGTTACCTAAACATCCCAGCAATTATTTCAGCTGCGGAGATTACAGATGCTTTAGCAATTCATCCTGGTTATGGGTTTCTTTCTGAAAACGCCGATTTTGCTGATATAGTAGAAAAAAGTGGTTTTCGTTTTATCGGTCCCAGAGGTGAAACCATTCGCCTTATGGGTGATAAAGTATCTGCTATTCAGGCAATGAAAGCTGCGGGAGTTCCCTGTGTTCCTGGATCTGATGGTCCATTAACAGATGATGACAGTTATAATTTGGAAATAGCTCGCAAAATTGGCTATCCCATTATAATTAAAGCTGCAGGAGGTGGCGGAGGACGAGGAATGCGTGTGGTGCACAGCGAACCTCACCTTCTCAATGCTATAGCACTTACTCGCAGTGAAGCTAAGGCCGCGTTTAATAATCCCATTGTTTATATGGAAAAATTCCTGGAAAATCCTCGCCATGTTGAATTCCAAGTGCTAGGAGATGGTAAAGGTAAAGCCATTCATTTGGGTGAACGTGATTGTTCTATGCAAAGAAGACATCAAAAAGTAGTAGAAGAAGCCCCTGCCCCTGGAATTAGCCCTGAACTGAGAAATAAAATTGGCGCCTCTGTAGTCAAGGCATGTCAAGATCTAAAATATCGCGGCGCTGGCACTTTCGAATTTTTATATCAAGATAACTGTTTTTATTTTATTGAAATGAATACGCGTATCCAAGTTGAGCATCCTGTAACTGAAATGATTACAGGTATTGATTTAATTAAAGAACAGATTAAAATTGCCAGCGAGCTTCCTTTTACCCTGAATCAAGAAGACATTACACTACGTGGACATGCAATTGAATGTAGAATCAATGCGGAAGATGCTAAAACATTTATGCCTTCTCCAGGCATGATCAAATTATTACATCAGCCAGGAGGCCCAGGAATTCGTTTTGACTCCCATATTTATAGCAGTTATACGGTCCCTCCTAATTACGACTCTATGATAGGTAAACTTATTAGTTATGGAGCAACTCGCGAAGAAGCAATTGGCAGAATGCGAAATGCGCTTGATGAAATCATTATTGATGGCATAAAAACCAATATTGAATTACATCAACGTATTTTACATGACCAATCTTTTATAACTGGTGGCACAAATATTCACTATCTGGAAAAAATGCTCAAGGATTAATGCTGTGTGGTTTCAATTAAAAATAGATAATTGTCCAGGCCAAGAAATAGAACAGTTGAATGAAGAACTGGAAGCATTCGGTGCTTTATCCATTATGCTAACCGATAGGCATGACAATCCCGTTCTTGAACCTGAACCAGGGACTACACCGCTGTGGCCTGAAGTAATTATTCAGGCTTTATTTGCCGAAGTGTTTCAAGCGCAATACACCCGCGATCACTTAATGCAAACCAAACCCTGGTTAACTTGCAGCTTGGAAGTTTTAGAAGATAAAGACTGGGAAAGAGTGTGGATGGACGATTTCAAACCACAACGTTTTGGCAAACGATTATGGATCTGTCCTACCTGGTCAACTCCACCCGATCCAGATGCTGTCAACTTAATGCTAGATCCAGGCTTGGCTTTTGGTACTGGTACTCATCCCACTACAGCTCTTTGTTTAACTTGGTTAGAACAAGCCAATATAAAGAACAAATCCCTTATTGATTACGGCTGTGGTTCAGGGATACTTTCTCTGGCCGCATTAAAATTAGGTGCAGCAGAAATACACGCAGTGGACATTGATCAGCAAGCCTTGCAAGCCACTCAAAATAATGCCTTAGTAAACAAACTAGATGCAGAGAAACTTTCAATTGGTATGCCTGAAACCTTGCACAAACCTGTAGATTTAATTATTGCAAATATCTTATTGGCTCCATTACTCATCCTCAAAGATCGCTTTCACCAATTGCTGAACACTGGAGGAATGCTTATTGTTTCAGGATTACTGGAAGAACAAGCACTTGAACTCATAAAAACTTATGGCTCACTATTTCATCTCGTGCATCAAGAAAATCTTAATGGATGGTCATTATTAGCTTTTGCACGTAATTAGTTTAACGTCAATTATCTAACAGAGGTGGTAATTTAATGATCCAAGAACGGACACTTTCTACTTTTAAGCCCAAAAGAGCCTTACTTAGCGTTTCTGATAAAAGAGGCATAGTAGAACTTGGTAAAGCGTTACACGAACGAGGCATAGAACTCATTGCGACAGGTAATACTGCGGCCTTATTAAAAGAAAACAAGCTCCCTGTTACTGAAGTTAGTGAATGTACAGGTTTTCCTGAAATGCTTGATGGCAGAGTTAAAACCTTGCATCCAGCAATTCATGCCGGCTTACTAGCACGTAGGAAAAAGGATGACAATACCTTAAAAGAGCATGCGATCAATCCTATTGATTTACTCATAATTAATTTATATCCATTCGAAGGGAAAATCCACATCAGCAAGCTGTCTTCTATGCTGATAAAAATGCCTCCTTAGGTTCTCTAGGTACCGCGCAACTCATTCAAGGTAAGCAATTATCCTATAACAATATTCTTGACGCTGATGCTGCTTTGGATTGTGTTAAATCCTTTTCTCTAGAAAAACCAGTATGTGCCATTATAAAACATGCCAACCCATGTGGAATTGCCATAGGTGATACTCCCCTTGATGCTTATCTCAAAGCATTTCAATGTGACCCTTCATCAGCCTATGGAGGGATTATTGCCTTTAACCAAATATTGGATGAAAATACTGCAAAAACCATAATTGAAAAACAATTTGTAGAAGTTATTGTCGCCCCACAAATCAGTAATGAAGCAAAAGAAATTCTTGCCAGTAAAGAAAATATCCGTGTTCTAGTTATCGGAGTATGGAAACAAAATGATACATTTCGCTTGAGTATGAAAAAAATAGATGGTGGTTTACTTGTACAAGAACATGATGCACTTTCTCTGGACAATTATGAATTAAAAACTGTTACCAAAGCTCAGCCTTCAGAACAGCAAATGGATGATTTGCTGTTTGCATGGCTTGCCGCAAAACATGTAAAATCAAATGCCATTGTGTACGCCAAAGATGCTGCAACTATAGGATTAGGTGGTGGTCAAACCAGTCGCGTCATGAGTGCTCGTATTGGACTTTGGCAAGCAACACACATGGGCTTTAATACTCATGGCGCTGTAATGGCTTCCGATGCGTTCATTCCTTTTCCCGACACAGTCGAAATTGCCGCAGAAGCAGGTATTTCTGCTATTATTCAACCCGGTGGTTCCATTAGAGATGAACAAATTATCGCTTGCGCAGAAGAACATGGGATAATTATGGTATTTACTGGAATCCGTCATTTCAAGCATTAAACCTAAATTCGACAGTTAAATCGGTGCTATAATTATAAAAGTGGATATAAAGCAATCCGTAGATTTCTGTCGATTATTTTTTAATTCCTCGTAATGTAATGATATCAATTTACAATACAGAAATATGCGGAAGGAGGATATATGGAATCTCAAGAAAACATCATTGATATTTTGTATATAGAAGACGATATTGCTGATGTTGAAAATGTGAAACGCATGTTTAAAAAAGTTAAAGAACCATGGGCTATCGAAGTTGCACTAAATGGCGAAACTGCATTAAATAAACTATATGGTCTTGAGGGAGAAAAAAAGGTACATCCAAAAGTGATTCTTCTCGATATTAACTTACCCAAAGTGAATGGAATTGATTTGTTAAAGATCATACGTAAAGATCCTGCGTTAGCTTTTATAGAGGTATTTCTGTTAACAAGTACTTTTACTTCAGAAGATAAGTTTGCTATCAAAGATTTAAACGTAAGAGGTCAAATCATTAAACCTCTTGAATATGCAGACGCATTGAATATTTATTGGGCAACACAACATATGTAAAGCTGGGGTATTGAGTAAGTATTCCACACTTTTATGCTTTCGATGGATAATTTAAATAATGATAGGATATCAAGCTCACCATGTTGCGATTAATCCATATGTCTATTACTAAAAAATTATTTATTATCATGGCTATTATGGCGGTATTAATCACAACTGAATTAGTTGCGTTGAGCTTTACTATTAAAATACTCTCAGCAGTTCGTGCCTATGTAGGTGGGGAAGGTTTATGGTCGAAAGCACAAAAAAATGGTATTCATTATTTAATAAAATATGCCTACACACATAATGAAAAGGATTATCAACGTTATCTTGATTTTATGAAAATTCCTTTGAGTGATCATCAAGCTCGTTTAGCATTAAGCAAAGAACCAATTGATTATAACAATGCTCGATTAGGTTTTTTGGGTGGTGATATTCATAAAGACGATATTGATGGGATTATTTGGCTATTTTATAGATTTAACCACATTTATTATATCAATAAAGCGATTAAGATTTGGGCGCAAGGCGATGAATTGATAAGTGAGCTTATGCAGCAAGGAAATAAATTACATCAATCAATATTAATAGATCATGCAACATCCATTGATATTACAAAACAATTAGCGAATATTGAAAGATTAAATGATGAATTAACGCAAGTTGAGAATGATTTTTCATATACTCTTGGCCAAGCCTCAAGATGGCTAGAGAATATAATTTTTAA
>JACPOX010000046.1 GCA_016191305.1 Legionella longbeachae
AATTTGAAGAAGCAGGTGCAGAGCTCACTATTGGTGAAGATTGGGTAAGCCTTAATATGCACAATCTGCGTCCACAGGCAGTAAATATTTCTACAGCTCCTTATCCAGCTTTCGCAACCGATATGCAAGCTCAATTTATGGCAATGAACTCAGTTGCAGAGGGTTCTTCTACAATAATTGAAACCATATTTGAGAATCGTTTTATGCACGTACAGGAATTACAGCGTATGGGCGCTCAAGTTCAACTGAATGGGAATACAGCGATTATTACTGGAGTTGAGAAATTAACTGGCGCTCCAGTGATGGCAACCGATTTACGTGCTTCAGCAAGTTTGATTTTAGCAGGTTTAGTAGCTGAAGGTGAAACAACCGTTGAGCGTATTTATCATGTAGATAGAGGATATGAGCGTATAGAGGAGAAATTATCTTTATTAGGCGCTGATATCAAGCGAGTTTCTGATCGGTGATTACTAAAGAAGAACTCGCATTATACCTGAATCAATTGTTAGGTTGTGACAAATACACGGATTATGCACCTAATGGAATGCAGGTTGAAGGAAAAGGACAAATCAAGCGAATTTGTACGGCAGTTACTGCTTCTGAGGATGTCATTTCTCAAGCAATTAACTGGCGAGCTGATGCCTTAGTTGTTCACCATGGCTATTTTTGGCGTGGTGAAGCACCAGTTATTACTGGTATAAAACAAAAACGGATTAATAAGTTGTTAGCTAACGAAATTAATCTATTTGCATATCATTTGCCTTTGGATTGCCACCCTGATCTTGGAAACAATGCGTGTTTGGCAAAATTGTTTGCAGTGGATTCAGTATGTATGCATCGAGCAGGAGGCACCGACAATTTGCTTTGGTCAGGAAAGTTATCTCAAACAATGAGTCATACAGACTTTAGTGATTTTCTTGCAAAAAAATTGAACCGACCTCCCTTGTTAATTATTGGTAATAATAAACCAATTACTCATATTGCTTGGTGTAGTGGGGGAGCGCAAGACTTTATCGAAGACGCATGTTGTTTAGGTGTAGATGCGTATTTAAGCGGTGAAGTATCTGAGCGTACCTATTATCAGGCTAAAGAATTAGGTATCCATTATTATTCTTGTGGACATCATGCTACAGAGCGCTATGGTATTCAAGCTTTAGGTAATCATCTTGCTTCACATTTTGAATTAAAACATATGTTTATTGATAGCGATAATCCCATCTAGAGATTGTGACCACAATACTATCCCAATTTCTCATAAATAGTATCTTTGTAGGAAACGATTTTTAAACTTACAATTTTTACGTTGTTTCGTTTTCACAACGATTGCTTTAAAAATTGTACTTTTCAAAGTTAATTTTTATATTATTTAAATTAAAAAATTAATCCAAATGTGCTAAATTTAATACATCAATAGTGATTAAATTGTTTACTACTCTTGTAGCAGTTAGTCTCATAAGTTAACATGAATTGATAGTTGCTAACGGATTGTTTTAATGATCAATTTTCGATATTTTATATTTTTAGTTTTTTTGCTTTGTTCTTTTTTAGGGCATTCAACTACTAAAGAAAAACAAAATAAAGCTTTTCGAAGCTTTTGGCATCCCGCTTATATGGGAGAACGAGTGGATTATTGTACTGCTGATGGAAAAGAATGTGGCAAAGCAGTGGCAGATCGTTATTGTCAAATGTTTGGTTATGAGAATTCCGTTCAGAATGAAATTGCATATAATATTGGTTTAACTCATTATCTTATGTCCAGTCAAACATGTAAGGGCTGGCGTTGTAATGGATTTATGACTATAGCCTGTGTTACCCGTTTATCGCATACACCGCCTCAACCTTATCATTATCGAGAAAAACGGTATGCAGATCCACGTTTCAACAATTATCGTCTGGATTGGTGTTATGACCGAAAAACTGGATGTGGTTCACGAGCTGCGAATTCATTTTGTAATCGAATGGGTTTTCTACAGGCCAAGGATTTTGTTAAAGAAACGCAAATAGGTGCTACTAAAACTATAGGTAGCCAAGAGCTATGCTTTGGTAATCAATGCAATGCTTTTAAAATGATAGTGTGTTATCGATGATTTAATTTTGAAAAAGACTAAATTTGTTGACTCTTAATTAAACATCAAATTTGTGTGCCTCAGATGAACCAAATAGGCTTTCGATGAATTTTGTTAAATAGTTACGATAAAACTTAAGGATAAGTGTATGGGTAGCAATGACAAGGTTTATATCATTGACAATAATGAAAGTCGTGCTGACAAGTTAAGCATGATATTGAATTTTGTTGGTGAAACTACCGAAGTCACCAATTATGGTAAATGGCAACTTATAACTGACGTAAATCCCGATATTCTTATTGTTGGTGGAGCTGAATCAGTTGAAGAAACTTTGAACGAGCTTGACTCTTTGATGATCAATTTTGTCAAAGTTCCAGTTATAGTTATTGGTCAAAAACTAAATAATACTCAATGTATCTTAAGAAACGTAGTTGCTTGTCAACCCTTTCCATTTAGTTATGCCCAAATAATGGAATCATTACACCAATGTCAAATTGCAAAAAAAGCTGTTAAATCCATTATTGTGAACAATCATAAAAACCCTTTATTGCGAAGTCTAGTAGGGAAAAGCCACAGTATTCAAACTGTTCGTAAATTAATAGAACAAGTATCGG
>JACPOX010000047.1 GCA_016191305.1 Legionella longbeachae
TCTGCCAAGTCCTGATTTTGACACACCAAACAACGCAAATCTTTTAATAGATGATTAAATTGAGCCTCTTTTTTAACTGAATCAAAAGGATAAAAACTGTTTGCCATCGCAGGTGAAGTAAATAAAAAAACCAACAAACTCGCGAAGATAAGGTATGTTCTGTTCATGCAGTTTGCTCCAAATGCTTCATCATCGGTGCCATTTCTTTTAACCAAATCTCTTGTGTTACGACTCCTGCATGCCGATATCGAATTATTCCTTTTTTATCAATTATAAAGGTCTCTGGTGCTCCATAGACACCTAAATCTATAGCTACCTTTCCTCTACGATCTTGCATAACAAGCTGATACGGGTTGCCCCACTGCGCTAACCATTGCAGGGCTTCGGCAGGCTTATCCTTATAGTTTAACCCATAAATAGGTATACCCTGACGAGCCAATTGCAGCATGAAAACCTGCTCTTCAACACAAGCCGCACACCAACTGGCCCAGACATTTAATAATACGACTTGATCACGAAGTTGGCTTGAACTAAATGCAGAGTCGGGATTTTGCAACTGCGGTAAAGTAAATTCAGGTAATGATTTACCCAGCTGAGCTGAGGGTAAGTCATGGGGATTTAAAGAAAGTCCCCGCCACAAAAAAATAGTTAATAGCACAAAAAGAACAATTGGAATCAGCTTCCATCCTATCTTTTTCATGCCTTAAGTTCCTGGATATCTAAAATAACCTGAGGCTACTTTTTTTTATAATACCGTCTATCAGTAAGAGCCAAAAATCCACCCAACAAAATCATAAAACCACCAGCCCAAATCCAACGAATTAAAGGCTTATAATAAATCCGTACAGACCATGAGTTAGCTCTTAAAGGTTCTCCCAATGCCACATAAATATCTCTAAATGGCGTAACATCAATTGCAGATTCCGTCATAGGCATTTGGCCTATAGTGTAAATTCTTTTCTCAGGATAAATCAGTTTGCTTTTATCTCGATAATCTATTTTAAATTCTGCCTTGGTTCCTTTATAGTTTGGTCCAGATAATGGTTCTTGATGAACAAATTCAATAGAATAGCCAAGCAAAGCTACTTTTTTCCCAACCTCCATTTGTACATCATCTTGCACGCCATATGCTGTAGAAACTGCAATACCAATAACTGTAGCCGCCACACCTAAATGCGCAATAATCATCCCCCAATATGCTTGTCCTACATGATATAAACCACGATCATATATTCGTTTAAAAGTCGCTTGTACTGTACTTAAAATCACCCAGAAGGCCAGAACCAACCCCAAAAAAGCAGAACCATTAAATTCTTTAGCAGTGGCAAACAATAGAACAAATGCTATCAATATACTAAATACAGCCAGTACCCATAGTTTTTTTAATATTATTCGCCAATTATCACTGTTCCATCTTAAATGAATGCCAAAGCCCATCAATATCAGCATAGGAATCATCAAAGGAACAAATACCGAATTGAAATAAGGAGCGCCCACTGACAATTTACCCAAGCCCAAACCATCAACAAGCAATGGATACACTGTGCCCATTAAAACAGTAAGCATAATGACCACAAGAAAAACATTATTCAATAATAAAGCACTTTCGCGAGAAATAGGACTTGGACTACTTGATGTTTGCAGTGTTTGTGCCCGCACTAGAAACAATAATAAAGAGCCACCTATAACAAAAATTAAAAATCCTAAAATGTATAATCCACGCTGGGGATCTACAGCAAATGCATGAACTGAAGTTAAAACACCAGAGCGAACCAAAAAAGTACCAATTAAACTTAAGGAAAAAGCAGCAATAGCAAGCAACATAGTCCAAGCTTTAAACTGTTGTCTCTGTTCTGTTACGGCCAAAGAGTGCAGTAATGCTGTGCCTACTAACCAGGGCATAAAGGAAGCATTTTCAACGGGATCCCAAAACCACCATCCACCCCACCCCAATTCACGATAAGCCCACCAACTTCCTAAAGTAATTCCAGCGGTTAAACAACACCAAGCAGCTAATGTCCATGGTCGCGTCCATTTTGACCAACTAGGCTCTACTTTACCAGCCCAAAGTGCTGCAATCGAAAAAGCAAAAGCCACGGAAAAACCTACATAGCCCATATATAACATAGGTGGATGAAATAAAAATCCAGGGTCTTGAAGCAAAGGATTCAGATCACGACCATGTGTATTCAAAACTTGAAATTGACGTAGAAAAGGATTAGAGGTAACTAATAAAAAAAGAATAAATCCTATACTTAACCAACCCAAAACTACTAAAACACGGGTACGCATTTCTTTATCCAGACCTGAGCTAAAAAGAGCCACCAATAAAGTCCAAAAACTAAGAATTGCAACCCAAAGCAGCATAGAACCTTCATGCCCTCCCCAAACAGCACACAACTTATAAAACCAAGGCAGAGAAATACTGGAATTACTTACTACATAAATAACAGAAAAATCATCTTGTAAAAAACAAAGCGTGAGAAAAAAATAAGCCAAGGCAATAAAGAAAAATTGGCAGACAACATATGTCTTAGCTGCATCCATCCAATGACTTTGCTTTTTTTGTAAACCAATCAATGGAACCAAAGCCAACATCACGGAAGAAACTAAAGCCAATATTAAAGAAAAAAGACCTAATTCAGCTATCATGAACGCACCTTTTTAGTCAGAGCAGCTTTCACTTCTGGCGGCATATAATTCGCATCATGTTTAGCCAATACCTGTGAGGCGCGAAAATGCATGTTATCAATCAGTTGCCCTTCAGCAACAACCCCCTGCCCATCTCGAAATAAATCGGGAAGAATGCCCGTATAAATCACAGTAATTGTTTGAGTAAAATCAGTCACTTTAAATTGAACATCCAAACTCTCTGTAGCCCGAATAATCGATCCTTTCTCAACCATGCCCCCGATGCGAATAGCATGTTTATGTGGTGCTTCTCCTGTTATAGCTTGGGTTGGAGTATAAAACAAACTAATATTTTGTCTTAAAGCATATAAAACCAGAGCTGCTGCAATGGATAACACAGACATGGCAAATAATAAAATATAAATCTTACGTCTACGAGCTGGTGTCATTATTATCGCTTAAACCATTGTTGTAATTTTAAACGGGTCTGCTTTCTTTTCCATTTTATTCCTAATAAATTCATAACGAAAACAAAACAAACCAAAGCATAAGCTGGCCAAACGTAAAGAGAGTACCCTCCCATTGCCAACCACTCTAAAAATTGATTCATTTAAATCCTCTTTCAAATTGAATTTTGACCCAAGATTGTCTTTTTTCCCTAAGCAGTAATTCTTGACGAGCTTTCTCTAAAATAATCCACAAGCTATATAAAAAAAATCCGGTCAAGGTGAGCAATAAAGGATATAACATACTGCTATCAATTTTCGGTTTAGCAAAAACGGACAAAGTAGAACCTTGATGCAAGGAATTCCACCAATATACAGAGTAATGAATAATGGGTAAATCAATAACACCTACCAACGTTAAAATAGCAATAATTTTATCGCCGTCTTCTTTATTTTTTACAGCCTGATGTGTCGCCAAAATTGCGGCATAAAGTAGTAATAAAACTAATTCAGAGGTTAAACGAGCATCCCAAACCCACCAAGTACCCCACATTGGCTTACCCCAAATACTCCCTGTTACAAGAGCAAGAAAAGCCATACAAAGACCAACTTGAGCAACAAGACTAATTAAAAGACCAGCTATTTTAATTCGCCACACCAAAAGTAAAACGGCTAAAAATGCCATCCAGCCATAAAGTGCCATGGATAAAAAAGCGCTGGGTACATGAACATAGATGATGCGAAAAGCCTCGCCCTGTTGATAATCCGGTGGAGTAAAAGCTAAACCCCAGATAATACCAACCATTAAAGTTACTAAAGCACATGTAGCCAAAGCGGGAGTTATACGTTCAGTAAAAGTATAAAAATACTTAGGTGACGCCATCTGGTAGAATAATTTCCACATAGAAATAATTGAAATCAAAAAAAGTGGATTTTATCACGTATCAAGCCATTCGCAAAATTCAAGTAGGTATCAACCTCTCTTTATTTCAGTCAACATGACTTATGCGTATGACTGCAGCAATTGCAAAAGGTAAAAAACCCATAGCTAATATTGAAATTGCCAATAACAGAGCTAAATAAGCGCTAATTGGCAAATCTTGCATAGCAATATTTAAAGTTCCGCTGCCAAATATCAATATAGGTAATGTCAATGGCAATAAAATTAATGCCATCAAAACTCCTTTTTGATTCATTCCAACTCCAAAAGCAGCAACTAATGCACATAAAAACAATAAAGCTGGGGTACCACAAATAATAGTCAGTGCTAAAACCCATACTTCCCAAGTACTTAATGAAAATAGTAAAGCGACCAAAGGACATAAAATCAGCAAAGGCAATAAAATAAATATCCAATGAGCTATTACTTTTGCAGCAACCAACAAAGCTAATGGTTGACCAGAAACCAACCACTGCTCAATCACACCCTGTTCGTAATCTTGCTGAAACAATCGTTCAGCTGATAACAACATAGATAAAAGTATCGCCATCCAGACTAAGCCAGGAACTATAGTCCGTAATAATGCAATTTCTGGTTTTAAAGTCAGTGGAAACATAAAAAGAAAGATTAAGAAAAAAAGACATGAATTTACTAAAAAACGAACTTGGCGTACTTGAATTAACAGCTCACGTTTGTATTGTTTGATAAATAAAGAATAAGCTGAAATCACAAAGAATACTCCTCGTAGTCAGCACGACTCAGAGGTAAATGTTGATGGGAAGTCATTAAAACTGAACCTCCCAGCTCTCGATGAGATGCTATTTTACTCATAATAAGTTTAACCGCTCGATCATCTAAAGCGACTAAAGGTTCATCCAGTAACCATAATTTGGCATGAGTCATCCATAAGCGTAACAATCCTGCTTGTCTACGCTGTCCTGCTGATAACAAGCCACATGGAAAATCAAGATATTGTTCCAATTTAAAAATGGAAACTAATTCCTCAATCTCAACTCCATAAGAATAATGAAGATCAAAAAAACAATTTTCTCTTAAGGATAAATTAGGATTTATACCTGTCTTATGCCCTACAAAGCATAGTTGACGCTGATATTCTGCTCGATTTATTGCTATATTTTTTCCAAGAAATTGAATTTCACCCTGAAGGGGTTGATGTAATCCTGCAATTAATTTCAACAAAGTCGTTTTACCAGCCCCATTCGTACCTCTTAAATGCAGTAATCCACCAATGGATAAATGAAAAGCTACTTCATTTAATAAAGGCTGATCCTGATAATCAAAAGCAAGGTTAATCACATCAAGCATAGGTTACTTTTCATAGTAGATTGAAACTTAGGTTGGGCCCATGGCCCAACATGAATACAAGCCTAGCGGATAATCTTTTGTTTGGTCATGGGCCCAACCTACTTTTTATACATCAATACGATGTCCCGAACTTATAGTACTAAAATTGGAAAACAAAACAAGTTTTTTAATTTTGTAGCTTTTATATTCTTTTCTTGCTTAAGAGCTTGCGAACCAACTTATAGATCGCCATAATTTGTTTTTTTATTTTTGAATAAGGTTAATAATGGAATTCTTAAGTCAGTATGGCATGTTCCTTTTAAAATCAGTAACCATTGTCATCGCCTGCCTCATAGTATTTGCTGGTTTTTTCTCAATGAGTCGCAAACCAAAACCCAAACTGGAAATTACCTCTTTAAATGATCATTACGATCATCTTAACTCCATAATGAATAAACAAATTTTTGGTAAAAAGGCATCTAAAAAGAAAAAAAATAAA
>JACPOX010000048.1 GCA_016191305.1 Legionella longbeachae
GCTAACCTAAACTTCAAGGAAACTTTTGACGAAGAAAATCCTTTTGAAAAAACCAAGGTAAAACTACGCAAAGAAATAGTAACTATGGGAATAAAAAATGTTAACCCGATTAAATCCTCGGGAACTTATCTTAATCCCGAACAATGGAATGAATTAATCAAAGATCCTGATGTTGTCTTAATCGATACACGCAATGATTATGAATTTGAATTAGGTACATTCAAAAACGCGGTTAATCCAAAGACAGAAAATTTTCGCAATTTTCCTGAATACGTGCAAGAACACTTAATTGATAAAAAAGACAAAAAAATTGCTATGTTCTGTACTGGAGGTATTCGTTGTGAAAAATCGACTGCTTATTTAAAAGATTTGGGCTTTGAAAAAGTTTACCATTTACATAATGGCATCCTCAATTATATTGAAAAAATGCCTCAAGAAGAATCTCTCTGGGAAGGCCAATGCTTTGTTTTTGATAATCGAGTAGCAGTTGATGAAAAGTTAAATCGGGTTTATCCTCAATTACCGCTGGATTATAAGCACGACCGCGTTAGGGAATAAACTCAACAGGCATCTTATGACAAATAAAAAAAAATCCGATTCTACCATTGTGTTTAATCGAAAAGCAGGCTTTGCTTATTTCATTGAAGATCAGTATGAAGCAGGCCTTGTACTACAAGGGTGGGAAGTCAAAAGCCTGCGTGCGGGAAAAATAAACTTATCTGATGCTCACCTTCCAGAAGCAGACCGAACTCGAAAACTATTGCTGAATCAAAAAGAATTAAATCAATTAATCGGCAGTGTAGAACGCCAAGGTTATACCATTGTTCCTCTCTCTTTATATTGGAAAAAAAATAAAATAAAAATAAAAATTGCTTTGGCAAAAGGTAAAAAAGAACATGACAAAAGAGATACCGTTAAAGATCGCGAGTGGCAAAGAGATCGTTCACGAATTATGAAAAAAACAGGGAGAGATTAATGAATTTAGGACAATCCGTTCCCAACTTTGCTTTTACTGCAACAAATGGAATTAATGCGCATCTTGAAGACTATCAAGGTCATTATGTAGTACTTTATTTTTACCCCAAAGATTCAACCCCAGGATGTACTACTGAAGGGCAGGATTTCAGAGATGCATACCCACAATTACAGGCATTAAACACTAAAATATTTGGTGTTTCACGCGACAGCTTAAAATCTCATGAAAATTTCAAAGCCAAACAAAATTTTCCTTTCGAGCTCATTTGTGATAAGGACGAACAATTATGCCTTTTATTTGATGTAATTAAAATGAAATCTATGTATGGCAAACAAGTGCGTGGAATCGAACGGAGTACTTTTATCATAGACCCTCAGGGAAAACTCACAAAAGAATGGCGTAAAGTAAGTGTCAAAGGACATGTAGACGAAGTTTTGTCCGCGCTAAAATAAACCGTACAAATAAAACCGTACTTACTTGACTGAATCCCATCATCTAAGCACAATATCATATTCTACGCATGAGCGAACAAGGTGGATTTATGGATAAGAGCGATACCCGTCTTAAGTTGTTTGTACTTGATACCAATATTTTAATGCATGACCCCACAGCGATTTACCATTTCGAAGAGCATGATATTTACTTGCCAATGGTAGTTCTAGAGGAATTGGACAATCACAAAACGGGAACATCCGAAGTAGCGCGCAACGTAAGGCAAACTAACCGTATGTTAGTTGAACTTATGAGTAATTCATCTCATGAACAAATTGTATCAGGCTTGTCTCTTCCCAATTATCTCAATGCGGATCAAAAGAAAAGTAATGGAAAGCTATTTTTCCAAACCGATGAGTTTCACCAAGTTATTCCTTCAACTCTTCCAGGCCATAAAGTAGATAACACGATTCTTGCAACGGCATTGGGTTTACAAAAAAAATATGCTGATCAAAAACAGGTTATTATCGTGTCAAAAGATATTAACTTGCGCATTAAAGCGGGAATTCTTGGGATTCCTGCAGAAGATTACTACAGTGATCAAGTGCTTGATGATGTCAATCTTCTGCATCGAGGTTTACATATACTTGATAATAATTTCTGGGATACTCATGATAAAGATATGGGAGCCTGGCAAGAAAATGGTAATACCTTTTATAAAGTAACCGGCCCTTTAATCCATCACTGGAATCCTAACGATTGCATTAGAACTGAAGACAATCAATTTCAAGCAATTGTTAAAAAACTTGAACCAGATCATGCTGTAATTCAATTAATTCGGGATTATACAAAACATTCAGTATGGGGAATTTATGCCAAAAATCGCGAACAAAATTTTTCTCTAAACTTGCTCTTAGATCCTGATATTGATTTTGTAAGTTTACAAGGCCCTGCAGGTACAGGAAAAACTTTGTTAACCATTGCGGCTGGTTTAGCTCAGGTGCTGGATCAAAGCCGTTACACTGAAATTTTAATGACTCGTGTAACTATTCCAGTTGGCGAAGACATTGGTTTCCTTCCTGGAACGGAAGAGGAAAAAATGACGCCGTGGATGGGCGCCTTAATGGACAATTTAGAAGTATTACACAGCTCACAAGTAGGAGGCAGTTTTGGCCGTGGAGCTACTCAAGATTTAATACAAAATAAAATTAAAATACGCTCCTTAAATTTTATGCGCGGTCGTACTTTTTTAAATCGGTACATTATCATTGATGAAGCACAGAACTTAACCCCAAAACAGATTAAGACTTTAGTTACTCGCGCAGGCCCTGGATCCAAAATTATTTGTCTTGGGGATATTAAACAAATAGACACACCTTATTTGAGTGAAACTACTTCCGGACTCACTTTTGCAGTTGACCGTTTCAAAAAATGGGAACATAGCGCGCACATGAGTTTAACTCGTGGTGAGCGTTCAAGACTTGCATTTTATGCTGCGGAACATTTATAGTATGTGTTTTAAGGATCTACCATGATTGACCATGCCCTTACCTTTGATGATGTTCTACTTGTTCCTTCATACAATCATCACGAATCCAGACGAGTCGTAGGAACTACCAGTACAGACAGATTAGGTAAATTAACTTTAGATCTTCCTGTAATTAGCTCGAATATGGACACCATAACTGAAAGTACTATGGCAAACTTCATGAGCTCCAAAGGAGCCATGGGTGCCCTACACCGCTTTATGACCATAGAAGAAAATATTCAAGAACTCAAAAAATGTCAAGGAAAGGTCTTTGTTTCTGTAGGTTGCACTCCTGCTGAATTGGAACGAGCAGAAGCGTTGCGTGATGCTGGAGCCGACTATTTCTGCGTAGATGTCGCTCATGCTCACGCCAAGTATGTGGGTAAAACTCTAAAAAGCTTACGCCAAATACTGAGTGACCGTTGCATCATGGCTGGTAATGTTGCTACCTATGCAGGCGCAGATTATCTTGCTTCTTGTGGTGCTGATATTATTAAAGCAGGTATTGGTGGTGGCTCAGTATGTAGCACTCGAATTAAAACCGGTTTTGGTGTTCCTATGTTAACCTGTATTCAGGATTGTTCGCGTTCAGATCGGTCTATTGTAGCTGATGGTGGAATAAGAACCTCTGGAGATATAGTCAAAGCCTTAGCTTTTGGGGCTGATTTTGTCATGATTGGCGGTATGTTAGCAGGCACTGCCCCTACTCCAGGTGAAGTCATTCAAAAAAAAGATGGCAGCAAGGTAAAACGTTATCGTGGCATGGCATCAAAAGAAGCACAAGAGAATTTTTTAGGTCCAATGCATGAATGGAAAACTGCTGAAGGAGTTGCCACAGAAGTCGCTTTTAAGGAAAACACTGATTCAATCATTGCGGATATTATTGGCGGTTTAAGATCAGGACTAACCTACGCTGGCGCCGATACCATCAGCGAACTGCAACGCAAATTAAATTACGTTTTAGTTACCCAAGCAGGACGTATTGAAAGCTTACCACATAAATTATTAGATTAACTTCTGAAATGGGTACATTCAACTTTTAAAAAGTAGTTTACTGAGTAATTTGATAAAGGAGCTTTTATAAGCAGTGAATCACTGTAATAACTCTTAGGATTAGGAAAGAGTTCTAAAAATAATTAAGGATAATTATGCAATTGCGTATCAAAAAACATTTGCTTTTCATCTGCTTAGCCATGCCTCTATCTTGCATGGCTGGAACAATGAGTAATGTAGGAAGTTCCAAATTCTGGTCTGTTCCAATCCAAGGAGGATTTTTTGGCGCCTCTCAAGGCAAAGCACAACACATTGATATTGAGAACTTGATAGGCAACCATTATACCGTGGACAATAATTCACAAATTAGTGGTCTTGCAGGTATTGGCTTGTATTTCAATGGCTATTCTCGAGAACATATTCAGCTCTCTTATGGATTGAACCTGTTCTATTTGGGACAAACAACAGTTCGTGGAGATATAATACAAGAAGATTTATTCACAAATCTTTCTTATCAATACAACATTCAAAATCTACCGCTTTATGCTGCAGCTAAAGCAATCATTGATACAAATAATCCAAAATATAACATTACTGTTGATGCTGGAATAGGTCCCAACTTTATGTGGACTTCTGGTTATCGTGAAAGACCATTAGTTAATTTTAGTGTGCCAGATAATGCATTTAAAGGAGCTAGTTCAGCTACATTCAGCCTGACAGCAGGTGTAGGTTTGCGATTAAATAATGTTCTCGGTCCCATGCCAATTGAATTGGGTTATCGTTTCTTTTATCTAGGTAAAGGAAATTTGAGTCGAGAAAATGACCAATACTTGAATACTCTAAATACTGGTGATACGTATGCTAACGCACTCGTGTGCTCGATTACGATTTAGGTGAGGAATTCCTTAGAGTTTTGTCCCATACGCTTTGTGATTCTAACTAAAGACTTAGCTATTGTTTGATTGCCTTTGTACTATCAATCATCTAATGTAGCTTGCTCCAAATAAAGGAAATTAACATGACAAAAAGGATGTTGTTGATAAGTATAGCTTTTTTCTTATTTTACGGGCAATCAAGTTGGGCTGAAAACAAGAGTTCACTTATTCGCCCTGGAAATTTTTTTAAAATTTCAACTTACGTTGACACATTAACCGTCACTACTAAGACACCGAATTGGACTTACCCTAATGCTGGAATTAAAGTACTGACTCCAGGTTATACTGTGGCTCATAAAAATCCAACTAATAATGGATACTATCTTTTTTCTGTGAGTGACACAGTTCCTGCGGACATTACTCTTTTAGGCGCGCCCGGGTCGGTCAGTATCAAATTGTGTTTAAACGGCGCAGGTCCCGGCTCTAATTGTGAAATTCTGACTGTCGCTATTACTAAGCAAAAATATGCATATGTGGCATCAGGTTTCAATGAAATTATATATAAATGCCCAGTAAATTCTGATGGCACATTGAAGGAATGCAAGCCAGCCCACTCTCATGGAGTACCTAGCTGGATCCCTGAGTCCATAGCTTTTGCAACAGTGAATAATACTCAATATGCGTATGTTGCATCCTGGTCAAATGGCATTGTCTACCAATGTACTTTAAACTCAGAAGGTTCATTCGATATCTGTAACGCATTAACACCGACAGGAACTGTTTATACTTATGCAGCAGGGATAACTTTTGCAACAATTAATGGTATTCAGTACGCATACGTATCGGATGATGTTGCAAATGTATATCAATGTAGCTTAAATAACAATGGGACTTTTAATGTCTGCAATACTACACCAACTTCCTCAACACCCGGCTGGATTCCAGTGTCCACAACTTTCGCGGCCATAAATGGAATTCAATATGCGTATGTTGCAAGTGATAATGGAAATGTATATCAGTGCAGTTTAAATCTCGGTGGCGCAACAAATGGCACATTTAACATATGTACTATTATTACACCAACTTCTGGAGCACCTAGTTGGTTACCTAAATCAATATCTTTTGCAACATTTGGTGTCAATTTGTATTCTTTTGTCGCAGATGATAATGGAAATGTATTTCAATGCAGCTTAAATTCTGACGGAACATTTAATCAATGTTTAAAAACACCAAGTACTGGAGTACTTGACTGGAGTCCCAGAGCAATTGCTTTTGAAACGTTTGGCGGAACACAGTATGCTTATGTTGCAGATTTTGGTACAGCAACTTCTTTATTCGGTGATATATATAGATGCACTTTAAATACTGAAGGCAAATTCACTAGTTGTGCTCCTACTCCAGTGTTTGAAGTCGTGCCTTGGGTTAACCTGTGGTGGGTGGCATTTAATTAAATGAAGCTTACATTTTAATAACTGAGTATTCGTCCCCCAGGTTGGATCCTGGGGTTACTTTGTTCAGTGCACAAAAATTCTCTATCGTTCACAAAGGCAAAATTAAATTTTCTAATGGAGTTCCATATGAACAAAATAGTTGGTTCTATACTCTTTTTAAGTACATTTTCTTCATGGGCTATTACGCGTGGCATCAATTACGATCCCGCGCACAGCAAAGTCTACACGGATGCCCAAATCCAAAATAATATCCAAACTATGAAAAATGAAATGACAAAAGACTTTCAGACTGCTAAAAAAAACGGATTTACCATTATTAAAACATTTTATTCAATAGTCTCTACCGTAAATGGGCAAAGCACTGCCACAATGGCAGACATAGCTTGTCCTCTGGGAGTTCAATTAATGTTAGGCGTTTATGAGTTCGACCCGAACACAGATCATTGCTCCACTTGGTGTGATACGGCTAGAGCCCAACAAGTCAGTGCAGCTATTGCCAGTGTCAATAAATACAACGCGAATGGCGGAAATTGTATTATTGGGATTGCCGTAGGAAATGAAGATATTTACAACTGGAATTTTACAGTACCCAATAACCTGGTGCAAAGCCATATTTCTGCAGATATTACCACCATTAAAAACGGTTTACTTTATTCTGTGCCGGTTTCTACAGCACAACAAGACGGTGCTCTTTTGATGCTTGCCAAGTCTCCAGCCTCTACTTATGACCCCTATGGGATCATACCTAAATTAGATTTTGTAGGCGCCAATATATATCCTTATTGGTCACCAGAACAACCTAATTTCCCAGAGCCATCAGAAACTCAGTTCTATAACAGATTGAATGCTGTTATAGCAGCATATACTCAAACAGTGGTAGTCACTGAAGAAGGATGGCCTAGTCAGTATAACGCCGGACAAAATCCACATGCCACGTTGCCTAATCAAAAAGCTTATTACACTTGGTGGAAAAATAGAGCTACTGGGGCCAATGGTACGATTATTGATACCTTTGATTCCTATTATTTCGCTTTATACGATAAACAACCTCTTAACGGGGATGCAAATAACTTCTTTGGATTATGTACTTACAATAGAGGAAACAAAATACTTACAGCATGTAATTAAAAATTATCAAACAGACAGTAAATCCAGAATTAAACTCAGTGTCGATGTATGAAAAAATCCTTTACTTCTACCTTCCGCAGTTTATCGCCGTTGTTGCAGATTTTATAATCTGCAACAACGGCATTCTTAAATTCGGCAGTTGAATGGTATAGCATTGTAAAGTGAAAATAAATCTCGCATGAAGGATAAGACTAAATTTAAACCATAAATCACAAAAACCGCATAATAAATAAACAACCAAACTGGCAGAAAAGGAAAATTAATAATACACTTTAGAATATGTGCGTCACTTTCTTTCGATTTGGACGACATTAGTGGAAAGTGCATTTTTTTCTAATAGCTCATTTTGGGAAAGAAATGAATAAATTAACGGTTAAAGAAATAGCTCATTTACAAATAATCTGTGACCTTTCTAAGAAAGACCAAGCCTTTATCTGCCCTTTTCTCGAGCGTCGTTATTATAAGCCAAATGAATTGATTGTGTTGCAAGGCACTTGCGGAAGTGATTTATATTTATTAAAAGAGGGCATCGTTTCCGTGCTTGTTGCTATGCCTGGTAATGCACCACTAGAGATTTCTCAGTTAGAGAAAGGAAAATTATTTGGAGAGGTTTCTTTTTTTTCTCATACCTTAATCACCGCGACACTTATTGCTAGGACAGATTGTGAATGTGTGATTTTATCCAGTGATTCCTTTACCATGCTGAAAATAGGGTTTCCTGAAACAGCGTATAACATAGAGCAGGCCACGTTAAAACAAACTGCAGATAAAATATATTCCAATTTACAAGTCCTCAGCGGGTTGTTTGCTACCGTACCAGAACATTTTCATCAACGGCCAAATCATGCTGAAGATTTACCAAATCCCAATGCAACCTGTCGTGATTTATCCTTGCAAGATATTGATAAAGCATTGTTATCTAATTTAAATTTTTTTCAACGGCTCTCCAACAATCAAACTGCTTTTCTTCTCCATCGAATATTAATAAAAGACTACGACAAAGGCTATGTTTTTCAAAACAAGAAGCAGCCCCTCAAGCGCATAGCAATTATTTACTCAGGAGCAGTGATGTTGTTTCTTAAAAAAGAGGATACGCTGCAGAAATCGATTGCTGTGTTAGGTACCGGGGAGCTTTTTCTACCTGCTTTTTCACGAGAATGCTTTAGACAACTTAATCAGTATGTTACCTGCGAAAAAACGATTCTTTTAGAGTTAGATTATGCTTATTATGAACAGCTTCATAAAGAGAACCCAGCTGTCTTTTATGAGATAAGTCATGCAATTTGCAATATGAAGACCGGCGCAGTCTATCATGGTAATCGACAATTTGTAAGACTAAAGACCGAATACCATGGATTAATGAAGTGAGAACGCATTATGTGTAGAGTCTTATTATATTTAGGAAAACAAGAAGTAGCCATTTATGATTTATTATATGGCCCTAATAATTCTTTGGCGCATCAAAGTTATGCTCCACGGCTCATGCATCACATCCAAAATTTAGCAGGCTTAGGATTTTGTGCTTGGTCAAAACATTCTCATGATCCTCATTTACCCTTCTACTATAAAACAATCCAATTGCCTTTTTTTGATAAGAACCTATATCGATTATCTAAAAAAATAACCAGCAATTGCGTGTTAGCTCATATTCGTGGCGTGGCTTATAGCACCAATGAGGTAGTTTCTGAACAAAATGTACACCCTTATAAATTGGATAACACCCAATTAGCTTTAGCCCATAATGGCAGTTTAGCTGGCATGCCAAAGATGAAAGCTGTACTGAGCTCTCTAATCAAACCGGATGTGTTTAAAAACATTCGCGGAACAACTGATAGTGAATGGATTTATGCGGTTTTTTTGTCGCAAATAGAAGACTATACAGCCCATGTCTCCTTGGAGGAAGCAACAGAGGCCCTGATGAAAACACTCATTATTTTACGCCAAACACGTATTAAATG
>JACPOX010000049.1 GCA_016191305.1 Legionella longbeachae
CCCATTTTTAGCGTAAAAATGGCTCTATAGAAATCCCAGCTATTTGTTCAAATAAAGAACTCACTACATTTTAAGCTTGTCCACGAGAATTCTGGTTGAACCTAAAAATAAGGATATTAATTGAAAGAAGGCCTAAAAGATAAATATTTGATCATAATTGGTGGAGGACCAGTAGGATGTTATTTAGCCTATAAATTATTAACTACAAGTTCTAACAAACAAGTAGTATTATTTGAAAGCAGACTATTTGAACGTCCTCAGGTTATACGCATTCCATTTATTGTTGCCAACGATTTTCCTCTAAATGTGAAAAATAAAATGTGGTGCGATAATGAAACTCGATCTCGAATCTTTGATGCAGGCTTATCAACAGACAAAAATTTTTGGCCAAAACCAGATTATTCCTTTTGGCCATGGATTAGTATTAGTGCCTTTCAAACATCCATCATTGATTTTCTTAAAACTGATTCTTTATTTAAAAAAAGATTTTATTTTATTCCTGACGATGGAAATATTGCTCCAAATAAATGGCAAGCTGCTATAGAAAAAGCATATCCCAATTTCAACGCTTCAATACCTCTATCCACAGAGGCGATTTTTTGCACTTGTGGAACTCAGGCAAAAATGCTTCGCCAAGAATTAAATTTGTTGAGCGGCAAGCCCCCTGAAATAAAAGGACATGGTATTTACCTCATTTATCAGAATAAAAAAATGGAACATTATAAAAGGAGTGAACATAATTTATCTTATGTAGAACTAGGAAAAAATGGAGTTTCTTATGCAGCCGCAAACAATAGTTATCTTGATGTGCAATTATATACTTACCCAGAGGGGAATTTAGTTAGTATCTTTCATGAAATACCAGAAGAATTTATTCAACGTGCTGTTTATAAACAAAACGCCAATCCACTAGATATAGCTAATAAATTTAACATAGCAATGCCTGATGATTTAAGTCAAATCCGTGTTTTTTATGCACCTCGCACTGAATATTATTGGGATATTGCAGCATCCAATATACCATGGCAAGAACATTCCAGACCATTGTTCTTTTTAGGTGACAGTGCAGGAAGCACAGATTATAAATCAGGCTTGAGCATGGGGAGAGGCTTGTTATCTGTTCAAGCTTTAAGTCAATTCATTAATAAACACTCTGATGACTTTTTAAAAATTACCTCAGACTTTCAAGTTTATTGGGAAAAAGTAAAAATCCGAGAATTTAATAAAGGCCCGCAATTATCATCGGAACCCTGGATTCAATATCACTATTTAATAAAAGGACGTAACGTGATTTATCCGGATAAAACAAAAATCCATTATATAAAGGACGATCAATATCTTAATTACGTGGATGAATATCAATCTCTATTGCCTGATTTTTACCATATAAGCGAAGCCAGTGCCGTTTTATTTGTAAATACCTGGGCATTGGAAGAAAACATACAAAATAGCATTGAATTTGCTCAATCCTCACAATCGAAAATTATCGCGGTAGTAAAAAGTGATGGATACGGTTTAGGTGTGGATTTAGTTTCAGAAATAGCTATAAAAAAAGGCATTGATTTTATCGCTGTTGCAAAATTAGAAGAAGCTGTTTCAATAAGAAATTCGGGTATTCCTGGTACTGAACGGATACGAATTATGGTATTTGAAACTCCTCTCCCACAAGATATAGCCACCTATATCTTGAATCGCATCGAAATGATTCTGCCTTCTGACAACAAAGGAAATTCAATAAAAATTTTGGAAGAAGGTTTAAAAAATAAGCCATTTCTATCTGAGTTCCCATTAAAAGTTCATATTATGGTCGATACAGGCATGCGGCGAGATAGTGGACATAAAGATAGTATGCCAGAGTCAATCTTAATTACTCTAAGCGCATTGCAAGACCTTAATAAAAATCAAGTGGAATTTGCAGGATTAGCTACGCATTTATCTTGTTATCGCTGCACTGATTATCAAGGAGAAGCAATAATTGATTATCGAACACTCCAGCTACAACGTTTCCAGGAGGTCGTTTGTTCTCTTCTCCAGGATAAAATTCCCATACCTTTAATTCATATTGGAGGCGGACTAGCTCTTTTGGGAGAACAATGGTCAATTCAATTTGAATCTCTGAAAAAAACACATGGTATAGAATTATATACACGTGTTGGCCATGGACTATATGGTATGGAATTAAACCAAGATCTCTCAATAAAATGTCCAGTATTAAAGCCTGTTGCGGAATTAAATATCCAAGTACGCAATGTATTTTTTATAGAAGAAAATGAACCGGTTTCTTATGGTGGTTTATGGCGTGCACCATTAGGTGGTGTATGGATAGCGACATTATCAGGAGGTTGGGCAGATGGTATTCCTCGTACGGCACAAACATTAGGAGAAAATAATTATGGAATGAAAGTTCGTATAAACAATGAATTATACTCAGTTGTAGGCAAAATTAACATGAATGCAATGATGGTCAATTTAGGTGCTATAACAAACGTAAAAGCAGGAGATCGGGCGGTGATTTTTGGTTGGAGAATAAATGAGCCAAAATTAAACGAGTTAGCAGAAATTAGTGGACAAATAGGTCCCTCCATTACTGTAAATATTCCAGCTCGCATACCTAGAATTAAAGTATCTGATTCTGTATAGGTATCAACAAATATGATTTAAATTGTTGCATTCTTAAATATTGAATCGTTTTCAATTTCATTGGTTTTTTTGAGATAAAAATCAGTGAGATTTACTAAAAAATCCAGTTGTTGCGAACCTGAAAGATTCGACTCCAAAAGACTTTTAGTAACGCCCTGAAATATGTCAGACAACGGAGAAGTTGGTAGGGACACTATTTTGTTCTCTTTAGGAAGATTTTCAATTATAAATGCTCTACCAATTCCATTAGCTATTGCATTAAGTATCTCTTTTTGTGAAGATATTTGCCCCTCATCTGTCTTTAGAACTAATGAAGTCTCTTTCTTATCTTTTTCTTCGGAGAAAAGCGATAAGCTCGTTTCTTGAGAGCTATTAATTTTGTTTAATTTATTTTTGCGAGTAGGGAAAAAAATAAGACCATTTTTTTCAAATTTTGATTTCAGTTTTTGTTCAGGTGAATATTCTCTTTTAAAATTTACCTCCAACCAATTGACCAAACGAGAAGTTTTTTCAACGTGAATGCAAAGCTCATGGTGCTTGCACTCGTCAATGATGTTTTCACCATTTTTTATTTTTGGAGTATGCTTTTCAACAACAAAATATTCTTTTGTTACTGAAAAAGCAGGTAAGATACTACCTGGATAAATAATAAAATTATATCCTAATGAAGCCGCTAACCACATAATGGAGGGACTTTCTTCAGTAAGATAAGCTCGAGAACGATAACTCCATAAATTAACGCTTTCATCATCTTCATTATGACGCTTCACAAAATTTGTTACTGTCTGATCAATAGCGAATTTAAGACCATCTACTTTCTCATAAAGGGGTTGTATTAAGTTAAGCTTCTTCTGTATAGACTCATTACCAATCCAAGTAGACCAACGAATTATCTCGAAATTCAATTTTTTACTCATAGCTAATTTATTAATAATATGAATTTTTTCATTAACATTGAAATTATCATAGTCTTTATTAAATTGCTCAACAGTAATTCCTAATGGACTCAAAAAAGATCCAAGGTTATCTTTAAAATATAAATCACCAAGAAGTAAAGCCTCATTTTTTAATATAGCTACCTCATCTTGACCAGAATCTATTTTCTTGAGATTATGCCAATAAATTTCGTCAGCGATCAAAAAAGTTGTTTTATTAGATGATATTGTCTCGGAAATAATCTCTTCAGTGATTTTATGATTAGCAACTGCTTGTTTAACAATAGCTGTTAAATATTCGCCAGTACAATAATCATTCCCCTTAATACTCAGTAGAACCAAATCTTTTGTATGAGTTAATGAGGGGAAAAAATTTTTTCCCTTTCCATCAAAACTTGCTTTAACAATT
>JACPOX010000050.1 GCA_016191305.1 Legionella longbeachae
GCGCTGAGGGGCAACCAGGAGGTACGGGAATTAATGCGGAAATTGGTAACTGGGATGAGAAAAAATAATCAAGGCTTTACTTTAATTGAAATCTTGATTGTTTTAGTAATTATAGGCATAACCTTTGGGTTTGCCTTAATTGCCTTTGGTGATTTTGGGGAAAGTCGGCGCATCAAGTTTGCTGCTGAGCAATTAGCAAATACTCTTCGCTTGGCTCAACAGCAGGCTATTTTAGAAACCAGTACCCTTGGCCTTCGTATTGATAATATGAGTTATCAAATACTTCAGCTTCAAAATAACGCCCGTTGGAAACCTCTTTCCAAGACAGGCATCTTTAAAATGACCTATTTTCCTCAAGATACAATTATTACTTTGATTACCAATAATCATACTCCAAAGGGATATCCAGCAGTCATTATTAATTCTTCGGGAAATATGACACCATTTTCTTTAAAATTTGCCAGTTCAAAAGAGAGCAACCTAGCCTTACTCATAGGTAAGCAAAATGGTGACCTAAATTTTAATTTGGTAAGACCCAATGATTAGGATTCTTTTCAAATTCTCCATGACGAGAAAAGGTCATACAAAAAACAGAAAATTTAGAAAAAAGTCTATTGTCCATCATCATAAGTCAGGCTTCACTTTAATGGAGGTGCTATTGGCTCTCTCAGTAATAGCCATTGCATTAACCGCTTTGCTTAAGGCAATATCACAAAATGTAGAAAATACACGACGTATCAAAGAAAAAACAGTAAGCCATTGGGTTGCTATGCAAGGAGTAGCCATGGTTCAGCTTAATTTATTACTCATCAATCAAAGCCAGGAAACAACACAAGATACAACCATGCTCAATGAGCATTGGTATTGGCGAGCAAAAGTAAGTACCACACCCCAAAAAAACATTCAAAAAATAACTATTTTAGTCAGTACGGAAAAAGCGGGACCTTTTAGAGAGGAATTACAAGCATTCAGGTATATAGGATCTCCAAATGAATTATAGACTTCTTCGGAAAACCTACTACCGAAAAGAATTGCTCCAATCAGAAAAACAGCTGCATTATTTTAAAGGCTTTACTCTGATTGAAATTTTAATTGCCCTCGCTGTATTTGCTATTTTAGCCACAATTACTACATCTGTATTGTATAATGCATTTACAACACGCTCTCGAGTCAATGAACAAAGTGAACGCTTGAGCAAGATACAACTTGCAATAAGCCTCATTCAACAAGATACAATTCAAACGGTCGAGCGACCTATTCGTGGCAATGACATGCGATTATTTCCCCCTTTTATTGGACAAACAAATTATCTTGAATTCACACGTGATGGTGATGTGAATCCTGGCAGCATTGAAAAACGCAGCACCCTAAAACGTATTGCTTATGTTTGTCAGAGTGGCACTCTTTTACGTAGAACATGGGCAAACCTCGACCCAGTCAATCGTAATGTCTATGAAGATAAACTCTTATTGGATCATCTTATCAATTGTCATTTTGAATATCTTAATCAAAATTCACAAACTCTTCCAGAATGGCGAGAACAAGCTGTAAACATAAACCAAAGCAAAGAGCCACTTCCCAAAGCGGTTCAATTTAATATGACCTTACAAGATCTTGGCGAAATTAATCTACTTTTTACAATACCGGAGGCACTTTATGCCTCAAACTAAAAATAGAAATGGGAGTGCCCTGCTCACAGCTCTTTTTATTATGACTCTAGTTGCTATAGTAGCAACAGCCATGAGTACCAAGGTGCAATTGGATATTTACCGTACAAAACTTATACTCACACATGATAAACTTTATCTCGCTTCACAAGCAGTGACTTTTTGGGCAATGAGTCAATTAAGTGATAAAAAAAATAAATTGATTAAAACCAATAAGCAGGGCATGGTGAGTCAGTATCCTCGCAACATGGAACGTGTCGCTAACACGGTAATATTATCTGGAGCTCTTTATGACTTGCAAGCTCGATTTAACCTCAATAATTTGAGTAATAAAAAAGCAATGATAGGATTTGTTAATCTTATAGGTTCTATTAATCCAAATGTTGTCGAATCTGAAAAAATGAAATTGGCTTCTGCCTTAAATAATTGGATCTCAAATTACGACCTGGCTCTTGGTAAAGACAACTATTTATCCTATTATCTCAGTCTGAAACCACCTTATCATCCTAGTCATCAAATGATGACAAGTGCGTCCGAATTGCGTCTTGTTAAGGATATTAGTAGTTCTCTGTATTTAGAGCTAGAACCCTATATTACTGCTTTGCCCGAAACCTCAGCAATTAATATTAATACTGCTCCCATACAAGTCCTCAAATCATTAAGCAATATAAAAAATGAAGGCCAGTTTAATGAGCTAATCAGTGCAAGAAAAGAAAATGGAATTAAAAACTTAGAAAAATCAAATTTTCAAATAATGGTATTCTGCATTGCTCTGCATAACGTATAAAGAGTCAATGAGTTAATAATGAGGATTTCTTTTTTTATAACTTTAACATTAGAGTTGGCTATAGCGTTTCATCCAGCCCTAGCTATTACCATAAAATGCCCCGATAAGATTAACACAAGTCAATCTTTACAGGAAAAGGTAAATGGATGGGATGAGTTTTTAGATGATTGGAATATTGTTCATCACTTTAACAAAGTTACATTTTATGCAGGTCATCCCAAAGAGCACGCAAGTTTAGTACCAGATAATGAAGATACTAAAAGTAATAAAATGAATTGGACATTTGGTAAGGATATAATTTGGCTGGCATGCGGATACTCAAATACGGATATTCAATTAATTCAAAAACTTCCTAATGCAACTACAACTTGTAGCGTAACTTATGATTCAAATTTTTCAAAGAATATTGCTATTAATTGTATTTAGACCGACTATTGCTACGACTACTCTAAAAAATCGTACCCTACATAGAATATTTTTCTTAAAATATAAGCATTCAACCATAATTGATATATTATCGTAAATTTTGAATATGGACGTTTATAATGAAGCAAAAAAGTGAAATCGATGATTTAGAAGAATATCAATCTCGCAGTATGATCAGTTCGCAGGAATTGTATGATTTTATTGATGACAACTTAAGGATGAAAAGGTGTCATCGCTCTGAATCTCTTGTTGAAACAGTTGATTTTTTTCATAAATTATCCAAGTTGCGTAAAGCAGAATTATATCTAACGTTAAATTCTAAAATTGAACAATCAAAACATCTAACAAATAACGAGTTGATTTATTTTGCTATGATCACCGATGATGTGAATTTATTGTATAAAACACGATTTGTTGACATGAATGTTCTCTCTATAAAAATAAAAGAGCTAGCAAGAAATTTATTTATAATGCAAACAGCATTGGCTTATAGTGTGACGCATGAAGAACATGAGAGAAATATAATTAAGCAAAAACTCAATAGGCAGTTGCAGGTAGGGCATAAAAGACACGGGGAAAGTGACCCAAAACAATATTTCTTCAATTTGTCCAAGATCAAACTTGAGGGCGCCAATTTATTTAACTGCGATTTATCATTTTGTTCACTTATAGGTAGCCAATTAAAAGGTGCTGAGATTAATTTAGCTGATTTTAGCTTTTCTAATTTAACTAATGCAGACTTATCAGAAACTAAAACACAATTGGTATTAGAAAACAAAAGGATAGATAATTCTAATGTGGCTATCGCTATTTATGGCGCCATTATTAAACAAGCATGTATCATTGATACTAGCCTTCCCTTATTAACTCATCTTTCCGATTTTTCTGGTTCTAATTTTAGTCGCACACAGGTTAGTATCTTAAATCGGGATACTTATGACCTATGTTTTGATCATTGTGATTTTAGTTATGGGAAGTTTAAATACTATCACTTAGTTAAAGGTACGACCTTTAAACAAGCATCTTTTATAAAATGTGATTTTGAAGATTATCCAAGCAGGGATTGGTTGTGTGATGATTTAGGTGATATTAAACTTATTGCAGAAAATATCGCATTTCAATCAATTCAATCATTAAAAGTGGCTCTTGACGAAGCTTATCAAGACTATCAAAAATATTTAACTAAAAAAGAACATACTTATCAGTTACTAACGAAAATGCTTGCAAGACAAATCGTTACATATCTTACAGATACCAATTTAGAGAATAAAGATAAGCTGTGCTTACTGGATGTAGCGATTAATCATAAGATATTTCAACCTATTCAAAAAGCAAAATATGTTGCAAATACTGTGAGCTACTACGCACAAAGCTTATTTTCAAATAAAGTGCACTTTTGCTATGAAACAAGTGGGTTAAAAAAATTAGAAAAAAAGAGGGATGAATTACAAGAGCAATCTCTAAGTGAAATAAATTTAGCGAAGATCCTATGAAATAGTAATTCTTGATTGAACAGTTGTGCTAAATTTAAGCTTATTGTTCTTATGGCTTTCGTGACTGATCTTTACTTTTTTCCTGGGTCATTTCTTTGAATAACTGATCTGCAGCTTCTATATCTTGAGCGGATAATTTTTTATCTAATATTTTAAGTTGTTTCGCTGCATCTTCATTTTTATTCTCCGCAGCAATCTTAAAAAAGACATAAGCCTTAACCCAATTTTTCTCCACTCCTAACCCCGCGAGATACATATAACCTAATTTCGCCTGGCCATTTGGATTTCCTTGTTCTGCTGATTTAGTAAACCAATAAGCAGCCTGTTGATAGTCTTTGTCCACCCCCGTTCCTGTGAGCAGCAGTTGGCCTAATTCAACTTGCGCATCGGGTTCTCCACTATCGGCGGCAGCCTGATACCAATAAGCAGCCTTTTTAGGATCAGCTTCAACACCTAATCCTTTAAGATAATAATAACCTAAATAAGTTTCAGCTTTGACATGGCCTTGATTTGCAGCCTTGGAAAACCAATAAAAGGCAGTTTTATCATCAGCAATGACCCCTGGCTGTTGTCCTGAATAAAGCAAACCCATGCTATATTCTGCCCTATCATCCCCTTGTTCTGCAGCCTGCTGATACCAATACAAAGCCTTATCCACATCTTTAGACGTCCCTTCCCCCATAATGTAGTCATAGGCCAGATTTACTTGCGCTTTACTGTAACCTTGTTTTGCTGATTTTTCGAACCATTCAAAAGCAGATTTCTTGTTCGGTTTTACTCCGTCCCCTGTAGCATACATTAAACCGATGTTTCTTTGGGCGATAGGATTACCTTGCTGTGCCGACTTCATATACCATTGGAAAGCTTCTGTGAAATCTTGTTTCACACCATCACCTAAATCATACATAAAACCCAGACTTAGTTGAGCTAATGCATTGTTTTTATTCGCAGATTTTTTATACCAATCGAGGGCCTCAGGGTAATTTTTTATCACCCCTTGACCGTATTGAAACATTCGCCCTAATAAGTACATTGCCTCAGCATTTCTAACAATAATGCTGCTAAAATCCAGCCGCGCATGCCGACTCCAATTCGATCTGCTTATCTAAAGCGTAGAATATAGAGCCAACAAAGCAAGTAAAATCGCTTTTACTTCCCAGCAATCATCATTTTTTCAATTAATATAGAACCACAACGTGTAGCAAGATTCGGATTAATATCATTGCCTACAGCAATAATAGTTTTAAACATTTCTTTTAAATTACCTGCAATCGTAATTTCATCAACGGGATATTGCACGACACCATCCTCTACCCAATATCCACTAGCACCTCGTGAATAATCGCCCGTAACCCCATTGACGCCCTGTCCCATCAATTCAGTCACCAGCAAACCATTGCCCATTATTTTTAATAAATCATCAAGATCACCCGCGGTTGGATCAACGGTTAAATTATGAACACCATCACTGTTGGCAGTTGTTTTTAAACCTAATTTACGAGCAGAATAACTACCCAATATATATTGCATAACCTTTCCATTTTCAACCAGAAGATTGGGGCGAGTCGGTACGCCTTCACTATCAAATGGTGAGCTTCCTAAAGCACCCAATAAATGGGGTTGTTCATAAATACGCATAAATTCAGGAAAAATTTGTTGTCCTATAGAATCCAGTAAAAAAGTATTTTTTCTATAAAGATTTGAACCACTAATCGCATTGATAAAACTGGAAATTAAACCACTGGAAATGCGCGAGGAAAAAATAACTGGTGTTGCTTGAGTGGCAATTTGTTTTGCGCCCAAACGGCTTAAAGCGCGGTCAACCGCATTTTTTGCAATCACATGAGTATCTACTAAATCACGTGCATTACGCACCGTTGTATAATCATAATCTCGTTGCATTTGTTCACCTTCTTTGGCGATTAATGAGCAACTTAAACCATGACGGGTGCTATGAACAAATCCCGAGCCACCATGAGTATTAGCAAATCCATGATGTGATTCATATGATGACACGTTAACTCCATCAGAATTTGCAATACGCTTATCCAAAGATAAAGCATAGGATTCGCATTTTATAGCCATATCAATTGCTTGTTTCGGACTTAAATCCCAAGGATGAAATAAATCAAGATCAGGATAATTTTGCGTCATCAATTCCTTATCTGCTAATCCAAAACATGGGTCTTCAGCACTGACTCGCGCTATGTCGCAAGCTGCCTTCACCATTGCTTCTAAAGCAGCTGGCGAAATATCCGTACTACTTGCGCCACCTTTACGGTTACCAATATAAACAGTCAATCCAACCCCTTTATCTTCACTAAATGCGATCGTTTCAACCTCCCCCATACGCACATCAACTGAAAAACCCTTGTCATTATTAACAGCCACCATTGCATCAGTTGCGCCTTCTTTTTTGGCCAATTCTAATACAACATTCATCAGTCGAGTTAAATCTGATATTGACTTATGTACGTGAGTATTGTTATGTTGCGTTTTTATTTGCATAAGAGATTCCGTGGTGTTGAATGATGTACATAAGGATACAATAACATGTCTTCGCAAACCAATGTTTATCATGCAATCAAATCATTTTTATTCTATTTATTATTTGTTCTTGTTATTTTATTTATTCCATTTCACTCCTATGCTAAGGGACAATGGAAAAAACTAGGGCCAGGCATTGAGTATCAGGATCTTGCAGGTGGAATACTCGCACCCTGGACACATATCTATGCTTTTCGTATCGATCTCAATAAAAACAAACTCGAATTAGTCAATGCAAAAAATTTAGCACTAAAAAATGCCTCTGCAGATCAATTCGCTGAACAAAGTAAAGCACTTTTAAGTATTAATGGTGGTTTTTTTGATCATGAATTTAATCCACTGGGTCTTAGAATCAATAATAAAATACTGGAAAATCCTTTAAAACGGATCAGTTGGTGGGGCATTTTTTACATAAAAAAAAATAAAGCACATATTTCTAGTCTTAAGCATTTCAACCATAATGACGAGATTGATTTTGCTATTCAAAGTGGGCCTCGTTTATTAATTAAACGGAAAATCCCTTCATTAAAACCAGGGGATGCAGATCGCTCCGCTCTAGGAATCACTGCAGACGGGAAAATTATTATCCTTGTATCTACAAATGCCGCTATGTCTACTGACAAATTAGCTCATTTGCTAAGATCACCTCCTTTATCATGCATTGATGCGATTAATCTAGATGGAGGAAGTTCAAGTCAACTCTATGCTCATATTGGTTCTTTTCTCTTAAATGTTCATGGATTCTCTAATGTCAGTGATGCCATTATTGTTAAGTCTAGGTTTAATCATTGAATTTATTAGTATTTCCTGATGTAGCCTAGTGAATTATTAATAACCCACAACTTATCCACAAAATACTCCCATCTTATTCTCTTGACCATTATGCAAAAACACATTATCTTGTTATGTTTTTCGAAGAAACACCCAACATATTGTGGGTGTACTATAATTAAATACATATAATAAAAATAATAATGCGTGGAGGAAAAATGTCCGCAATTCTTGATCCGGTAAATGATGTACCACAAACCAGTCAACTGGAATTGACCGCTAATACCCCTGGTTTAATAAAAACCATTAAACGCAATGGTAAAGTAGTAAATTATGATGATACTAAAATCAAAGTCGCAATTACTAAAGCATTTATTGCTGACGAAGGTGGTACCGCCTCCACATCAGATCGTATTCACCAACAAATTGATGATCTCACTCGTCAAATTTCTCAAGTGTTTAAACGCCGTTTGCCTAGTGGTGGTGCAGTCCATATCGAGGACATACAAGATCAGGTTGAATTAGCCCTGATGCGAAGTGGGCACTACAAAGTTGCTCGAGCTTATGTACTCTATCGTGAAGAACATCGCAAAGCACGTCAAAATGAATTA
>JACPOX010000127.1:0-10117 GCA_016191305.1 Legionella longbeachae
AACATGTACAACTGATGGGAAGTGGAACCATTTTACGTGAAGTCATCAAAGCAGCGGATATGTTAAAAACTGACTACTCTGTATCTGCTGATGTATGGAGTGTGACCAGCTTTAATGAACTAAGAAGAGATGGATTGACCATTGAACGTTATAATGCAATGCATCCTCAAGAAAAAGAACAAGAATGTTATGTTGCTAAACAATTAAAAGGAAGACCTGGTCCAGTAATTGCTGCAACAGATTATATGCGACTATATGCCGAACAAATTCGTGCTTATATACCTAATTATTATGTCACTTTGGGGACAGATGGTTATGGTAGAAGTGATACACGCGAACGTTTGCGTCACTTTTTTGAAGTCGATGCCAAATTTATAGTTTTGGCCGCTTTGAATGCTTTAGTTGCTGAAGGAAGTATTGATAAATCCAAAGTTGTGGATGCAATGAAACGCTATAACATTAATCCTGATAAATTGAATCCGGTTAATCATTAGAATTTATGGCCTTGCCCGCCATTTCGACCACTACGTCCCCCGACTTGTTCGCGGGATCCAGTACTGGTGCTGATTCTGACTCCTCGGACAAGCCGTGGAGCGTAGACTGGTCGGAATGGCGTCTTTGATAACTTAGGCACACTTTGAGGAAAAAAATGTCGAACGAAATAGAAGTTAAAATTCCTGATATTGGTGGAGCCACTCAGGTTGAAGTAATTGAAATCATGGTTCAGGTTGGAGATCAAATCGAAGTTGATACTCCACTAATCACTTTGGAATCAGATAAAGCCAGTATGGAAATTCCTTCTCCAATAGTGGGAAAAATCACTAAACTGCAAGTAAAAATAGGTGATAAAGTATCTGAGGGTGATTTAATTCTTGTGGTTGTTTCAGAAAATAAAGCTGAACCAGTAAACGAAAATGAAAAAAGTACTGTTACCAAAGAAGAGTCAAACCAAGCAAAAGAAGAAAAAAAAGATACAAAAAAAGATAAACCAGTAACAGAACAAGAAATAAAAGTTCCTGACATTGGTGGCTCAACTAAGGTTGATGTAATTGAAATCATGGTCCAGGTTGGGGATCATATCGAAGTGGATACTCCACTAATTACTTTAGAGTCAGATAAAGCCAGTATGGAAATTCCTTCTCCAATGAGAGGAAAGGTTAGCAAAGTGAATATTAAAGTAGGCGATAAAGTCTCTCAGGGTGATTTGATTCTTGTCGCTATTGGCGAACAAGAATCCGATACTGCTATAAAAGAAGATATCAGTGCAGTTGAGTCTCAATCAATAAATATCCCTCATGTATCTAAAACGGAACAACCTGTTCAAATGAGCGAAGAGATTTCCTCAAAACCCATTTCTGCAGATCAAATTGATGCAAAAATAATTGCTGCGGGTCCTGCGGTTAGGCGTCTGGCACGTGAGCTTGGTGTCAATTTAACGGATGTTAAAGGAAGCGGGCGTAAAACACGTATTACTAAAGAGGATGTACAAGCGTATGTCAAAGCAAGATTAAGTGAGCCTTCTAATTCGGGAACCTTAGGGTTACCAACAAGTCCAGTAATTGATTTTTCTCTGTTTGGTGAAATTGAAACAAAACCCTTAAATAAAATTAAAAAACTGACTGGAGTTAATGTTCATCGTTCCTGGATTACGATCCCTCATGTAACTCAATTTGACTCAGCTGATATTACTGAAGTAGAAGCATTTAGAAAGTCTGAGGCAGAATTGGCTAAAGATAAGGGATATAAATTAACTCTTTTGGCATTTGTTTGTGCTGTCGTGAGTAAAGCATTACGAGTTTTTCCTCAATTCAATGCATCCTTAGATTCAAGTGGCTCCAATCTAATTTTTAAAAAATATTGTAATATTGGCATTGCAGTAGAAACGCCTAACGGTTTAGTTGTTCCGGTGATTAAAAATGTAGATAAATTAAGTGTTGCCGAAATTGCCACTGAAATGACGCGTTTGAGTGCTAAAGCTCGAGATAAAGGTTTAATGCCTGTAGATATGTCTGGAGGCTGTTTCACTATTTCTAGTTTGGGAGGAATTGGTGGTACATCATTCACTCCTATAGTGAATAGTCCAGAGGTAGCAATTCTTGGATTATCGCGTTCGGAAATAAAACCTGTTTACGAAAATGGTACATTTCTACCGAGATTAATGTTGCCACTGTCTTTATCTTATGATCATCGAGTCATTGATGGTGCAGAAGCAGCTCGGTTTACGCGGTTTATTTGTGATTGCTTAAGTGATATAAGACGAATTTTACTTTGATTTAAATTCGCAGTTGAATTTACTAAATAATATAATGAAAGAGGCTTGTAATGGCTAATAAAATAAAAACTGATGTTGTCGTATTAGGAAGTGGACCTGGTGGATACACTGCTGCATTTAGAGCAGCAGATTTGGGAAAAAAGGTAGTATTAGTAGAACGTTATGATACCCTCGGTGGTGTCTGTTTAAATGTTGGCTTGTCTGAGCAAGGTGTCAGTTTTGGCACGCCTAAACTGGATAATAAAAAAATTGTTGCTTGGAAAAATTCGGTAATTTCTAAACTTACAGGTGGTTTAAAAGCATTATCAAAACAGCGTAAGGTAGAAATTGTAACTGGAGTAGGCAAATTTTCAGGTACCCATCAAATAACAGTTGTTACTAAAGATGGTGCTGTCGAAGTTGAATTTGAAAATGCGATTATTGCAGTTGGTTCTGAATCCATTAACTTACCTTTTATACCTGAAGATAAACGGATTTTTAGTTCTACAGGGGCTTTAGAACTTGCCGATATTAAAGGCAGTTTATTGGTTTTAGGTGGTGGAATTATTGGTTTGGAAATGGCTACAGTTTATTCTTCTTTAGGTGTTGATGTTACGGTAGTGGAATTTATGGATCAACTCATTCCTGGTGCTGATTCTGATTTAGTTAATGTGTTACAAAAACGCATGCTTAAAAAAGGAGTTAAATTCCTTTTAAAAACCAAAGTAACTGCGGTAGAGGCTAAAAAAGATGGTATTTATGTTTCTATGGAAGGAGAGCATGCCACAGACAAGGCCTTATGCTTCCAACAAGTTCTTGTATCAGTTGGTAGAAAGCCCAATGGTGGGACCATCGATGCAGAAACAGCGGGAATTAAAGTTGATGAGCGCGGTTTTATCAAAGTAGATAACCAACAAAAAACTAATATTTCTCACATTTTTGCCATTGGTGATGTTGTAGGGCAACCGATGCTTGCTCATAAAGCAATTCCTGAAGGTAAAGTTGCAGCGGAAGTAATTGCCGGTAAGAAACACTATTTTGAGCCTAAATGTATTGCGAGTGTCGCATATACCGATCCAGAACTTGCTTGGACTGGCCTAACAGAAAAAGAAGCTAAAGAAAGCAATATTCGTTATGAAAAAGCAACATTTCCTTGGGCTGCTAGTGGTCGTGCACTGAGTATGGGACGTGAAGAAGGAATGACCAAATTATTATTTTGCCCAGATACTAATCGAATTTTAGGGGCTGGAATTGTTGGTGTCAATGCGGGTGATTTGATTGCTGAAACAGCTTTGGCTATTGAAATGTGCTGTGATGTAGAAGATATTGCATTAACAATACATCCTCATCCTACGCTCTCTGAAACGATTGCACAGTCTGCAGAAGCATTTGAAGGTACTATTACAGATCTGTATTTACCTAAAAAGAAGAAAAGTTAATACTGCTTAATAGCGCGAAGGTAAAAGGCTTTTTAGGTTGGGCCCCTGACCCAACGAAAGACTATATCTTAGGCATGATGTTCATGTTGGGCCAGAGGCCCAACCTACATTTTAAAGCCACTTTCCTGAAATTAACGGTATATATGGATAAGAACATTAGTCTGATCTTGAAGCATTAGTAGGAGCATAAGGATGACTTATAACATTCGTCGAATGACTGAATCAGATATTGATAAGGTTTATGCAATTGAAAAGGATGTTCATATTGCTCCTTGGAGTAGAGGTATATTAAGTGACTGTGTTCGTGTAGGCTATGATTGTCGCGTTTTCGAAATAAACGATGGCACTGGTCCAGTTCTTTCTGGTTATATTATTTGCAGACACGGTACTAATAGTAGCCATATTTTAAATTTTTGTATTGCAAAACCGTTGCAATCTAAAGGTTATGGTCGCCAATTATTGCAGAATATGCTTGATTTTTTAAATAAGTTAAAACATATTGAACATATAGTACTTGAAGTAAGACCAAGCAACAAAATAGCTTTACAGCTTTATAAAAGTATGGGATTTGAGCAAGTAGAGATTAAACCTGCTTACTATAAAGATGATACACATGTCGAAGATGCTATATTGTTAAAAAAAATGTTGCACACTTAATAATTATAATTTTAAGTCATTAGAAAAAGTGCAGCAATGCCCTTAAAACGACTTAAATATAGCTTGAATAAAGTTCAAAATATGGCTTATTTTTCTTTTGGTACAGTTTTTGAGCTATTTGTGATAAAAGTCTAGATTGAAAAAATTATATGAATGAAAAAAAAGAATCAGCACTTAAAACTCCTGTATCCTTGCACATGCGAAAAGAGTTTGTAGAGAAAGATAGGAAAGAGTTATATTTAACTTCAGAGGTGGAAAGAATACCTTATTTAATTACATTTAAAGAAGGTAAAGTTTATAATGCACTGGATATATGTTTAACAGAAGAAAAACTTTTTTTTATCATGGATGAAAAGGACCGTATATTTGCGATTTCGACAGAAAGCAAATGGAATCATTCTTTTTTTATGGCAGGACAACCAGTTCGCGCAGCCGGTATCATCTCCACCAACAAACAAGGTAGAATTGATAAGATCAGTAATGAAAGTGGACATTATATTCCCACCACCAAACAGATGCTTTACTTTCTTACTTTTATTTTTCAGCATGTATATAAGTTTCAGGGTTATGACGAAATTATTTATGAAAGTCATGATGAGGTACCTCTTAAAAATATTCTCAAAGACTATCCCTTATTTCAGATTGTTAACATAATAGATGAAAAGAAATCTTTCGAAAATCAACTAAAAGAAATTTGTATGGGCGTAACTGATTTATCAAATATTAATACACAAACAGTGCAAATTGAAGGATATGACAATCATATTGTTGGTCATGACTATCAGTTAGAACATATAAGAATATCACGATATGGGCTGAAACCCGCAAATAATGATACCTTGAATACAGGTACTTGTACTAAAAAACTTGATAACTCTTGTCTTACCAAGGAGCATTCAGAAAGTTTTGAAAAATCTTCCAATTCTTTTAGTTTTTCATGCAATCCCATCAATACTATGTTTACTTCGTCTTCTATGTCATTCTATGAAAAAAATTTAGAATATAATAAGGAATGTGACGATTTTAGCAATCACAAATGATCGGAAAACAAGCATGTACTAAATAAGATTATTTAATGGTACCTAGGGTGGGACTCGAACCCACACGGTGTCACCACCACCGGATTTTGAATCCGGCGCGTCTACCAATTCCGCCACCCAGGCATTTGTGCGGCCATTATAACAAAGAAATAAATTCTAACAATGGTTTTAGGGTATTATTGTTAAGAAAATCAAAAAATTTTACACGTGAATTGTCACAATATGTTCCTTAAGAGTTCAAATTCGGTCTTCAGTAATATTAATCATCATTTGCAAGGATTTTTTAGCATTATCTATAACCCATTGCTGATCTTGTTCAGGTAGTCTGTTTCTACTCCCAGTGAATTCATTGACAACGTCACCTGCTTTAACTTCGTTATAAGACATTTTTTTACCCTGTCTTAGTAAATCAACGAGAGCGACTAAATGAGGAGGATCATTGCGTGACATGGTAGCACAACCGCATCCAAGGCCTTTTTCATTTTCTTTTTTAGGAGCTTCAGCTAAATTGGTTACTTCTATCCCTAAACTTTTACAATACTGTTTGAGATTGTCAACCATATGATTTTCAGTGCCAATAGCATAGCGTTTGGTTTTGGCGCGATCATGGACTACGTAGTCCCAAATAAAGGCTGTAGAACCAGAGTGTTCAGCCACTTTAATGACCGAATTACGACACTCAGGGTGAACAATAGTGGTATAGCCCTGATGATGCCAATAATCACACATCTCAGGCTGATAATGAGTATGTACGGCACATTGACTAGCAAATAGAATTAATTCTGCATCATCAAACTGTTTTAAAGTTTTTTTATCTTGGTTCGCAAGAGAGTATTGGGCTCCTGCTGTTCCACCTGGCCAGTAAGCCATATTTTTTATTCCAAGCCAATAAGCAACATTTTCTCCCATATGTTGATCTGGAATAAAAAGTATTTTTTTATTTTGTTTTCGTGCCCATTGAAATATTTTTTTTACGTTGGAGCTGGTACAAACGGCACCACCTTGAGCTCCAGTCATGGCTTTGACTCGCCCTGAGGTATTCATGTAGCAGACAGGTAAAATGTTTTCAACTCCATAACGTTCATTCAAATCAAGAAAAGCAGGTTCAACCATGAAGTCTTTAGCTAACATTTCCATAGTACAACCTGATTTGGGATTGGTTATATAAACCTGTTGATTCGTATTAGCTAGGATGCTAATTGATTCCGCCATAAAATGTACAGCTGATTCAATAATAACCGATTTTTCGGGATGCTCAGCAGCCATCAAGGCTAATTGATAGGAATCACCAATCAGTCCTCCGAATTGCTCAACCAAGCGAACAATGTCACCGCCCATGTAATAATGAGCTAAGAGTAATAATCGATTACCAAAATGATCCTGAGCTTTTTTGAGATAAGGAGTCATCCATGCCAGTACGGTTGTTAGTTTACGGTCTGGCAAAGCTTGGTATTCCTGAGCATAAGGGATAAACTCTTCCTGATACCAGTCTATAGGGTAGTCACTTTGACAAATACTCATATCATTTGTGATATGCATTAATGTTGTTTCAGGTGTGTAAATAGTGGAATTTTTAAACATCTATTTTGCCTCAAAATCAGCGTTATTCAAGTGAAATAAGTATTTGTCCAAGTTTTAGCAATACTCTCCTGTGCTTTAATATTTTTATTGGGGTAATCTTCGCGAAAGTGGCCACCACGTGATTCTCGTCTGGTGAGAGCGGCTCTTACAATTAATTCAGCATTAAGGATAATGTTTCTTAATTCAAGAAAATCACGAGTAATACAATGCTTCCAATAATACTCTTCAATTATTTTTTTTCTCTTCATTATTAATTGTAGTAGATCTTCAAGGCCTGCTTCAGTACGAACTATTCCTGCATAAGAAGTCATTTCTCCTCTTAAGCCACGCCATTGAGCATTAATTTGGCTAGCACGTCGTGCATTGACCTCTCTGGGCGCACTCCAGTTAGGAATATGTTCTGTATATTTCCATGGCGAAGAGATATCTTTTAAGGTACATCGTGCGGCATTCGCACCCATGACTAGGGCTTCAAGCAAAGAGTTGCTCGCTAGACGATTCGCTCCATGTAAACCTGTAAAGGCAACCTCACCTATAGCGTAAAGACGTTTTAAATCGGTGCGACCATCAATATCTGTAAGTACTCCGCCACATTGATAATGTGCAGCGGGAACTACTGGAATCATATCTTGGCTCATATCGATGCCAATGGATAATAAAGTGGTGTAAATCTGCGGAAAACGTTTTTTGAGAAAATCTTTAGATTGATGGGTAATATCAAGATAAACATATCCTTTTTGACTATGCTCAATTTCATTAAAAATGGCGCGAGCAACTACATCTCGAGTAGCAAGTTCCATTTGGTTTGGTGCATATTTTTTCATGAAACGCGCACCAGTTTCCGCATCTTTAAGTAAGCCACCTTCACCACGTACTGCTTCGGAAATGAGGAAGTTATTTAAAGAATGGTGATGCAATAGAGTAGGGTGAAATTGATAAAACTCCATGTTACCAACACGTGCCCCAGCTCTATAAGCCATTGCAACTCCATCGCCGGTGGCGACCATTGGATTGGTAGTGTATCTATAAGTTTTACCGGCACCGCCAGTAGCTAGGATCACACAGTTTGCAAGGAAAGTATGGATAAAACCGGTTTGATCACCACAATTGAAAATACGCCGGTGCGAATGTCCGCCTTCTTGCGCAAGATTAAAATTTCCTTTGCTATCTTGTTTAAATCGAACCTTGTATTGGCTCAGTTGCTTTATAGTTTCTGGGCCTTGGCGAATAATAAATTCTACAGCGGGTAGATAACACAGCCCATCACCGGCAGCCAACGTATCATTAATATGAGATTCAAGCGAGTCTTCAACAGACTGGACAGAAGCGATACCACCTTGAGCATAACGGCTATTGCACTCAATAGCCTCAGCTTTACTAATTAGGGCAATTTTTAAATGGGGTTGCAGACTTAGGAGCTGCAGACAGTATTGTAATCCCGCCAGACCTGTACCGATAACAAGAACGTCAAACTCAAAAGTTTGTCCCTGTTGCGATAGAGTGTCATTCATAGGAAAGCCTTTACTAATTGAGTTGCCATGCCAGTATAATTTTCTGGTTTCAGTTTGAGTAATTGTTCTTTGGCTTCTTCCGGGATCGACAGCTTTTTAATGAATTGTTTAAGACTTTCCTCATCAATTCCCTGACCACGGGTCAGTGTTTTTAATTGATCATATGCATCAGGTACATTATAACGACGCATCATAGTTTGCACGGCTTCCGCCAACACTTCCCAGTTTGATTTTAAATCTTCCTCTAGAGCAGATTTGTTGATTTGTAATTTATCATTACCCTTGGCGAGAGAAAGATAGGCAATCAGGCTATAAGAAAATGCCATACCTAAATTACGCAATACGGTGGAATCAGTTAAATCCCGTTGTAATCTAGATTGAGTTAGTTTATTGGCAAAATGAATGAACAAAGCATTAGCCATTCCTAAATTTCCTTCGGCGTTTTCAAAGTCAATCGGATTAACTTTATGAGGCATAGTTGAAGAGCCGACTTCTTCTGCTATGGTTTTTTGTTTAAAGTAGCCAAGAGATATATAGCTCCATATGTCCTGAGTGTAATCTAACAAAATATTATTAATGCGTACCATAATTTGTGATACTTCCGCCAAACCATCGTGAGGCTCGATTTGCGTGGTATAAGCGTTGAAGGATAAACCTAATGAGGTTACAAAATTAGAGCAGTGTTTACGCCAATCTACTTCTGGATAAGAAATGACATGGGCATTATAGTTGCCGACTGCACCATTGAATTTTCCAGGAATCAATACTTCTGCTAATTGTTGTTGTGGTCTTTTGAGTCGAGCAACAAAATTAACTAGCTCTTTGCCCATGGTTGTTGGTGTTGCTGGTTGACCATGAGTTCTTCCCAACATAGCTACGTCAGCATGCTGTTTTCCAAGAAGCGTAATGCCACCCATGATTTCAGCTAAGGTTGGTTGAATGACCTGGGCAATCGCTTGTTTTACCATTAAAGCATAAGCTAAATTATTAATGTCTTCTGAAGTACAGGCAAAATGAATGAAGGAAGTAATAGATTTCAGACTAGGGTTATGCTGAAATTTATCTTTTAGATAATATTCGATTGCTTTGACATCATGGTTTGTTTGTTTTTCGAATGCTTTGATTTTTACCGCTTCATTTTCATCAAACTGGGCAATGATCGCATCTAGAAAATCTTGAGTTTCCTTATCTAGTTTGGGAACTTCAGAAATAGTGTTATTGGCTGCTAAAGATTCCAGCCAACGAATTTCTACAGTCAGACGATAATAAATTAAAGCAAATTCACTAAAATAGGGACTTAGAGCCCGTGTTTTATGGATATAACGTCCGTCAATTGGCGAGATGGCGTTTAAAGCGGAAAGAGTCATAAGTAGCTAGCCCTAATGAGAATGCGTATATGATATTAGATGCGAGGCCAGTTGTGAATTAAAGTAGAAAATTTTATATGGAAATTGATATTTTTTTAGAACATTTGAGTATAATGGCGACAAAGGATAACTAAGTAAGTGACAATTCTATGAAAACTATCATCGAATCATATCGGGCGGGTTTATTTCAAAAGAAATATTGGTTACAAAATATAATCGCTGGAATTATTGTTGGAGTGGTTGCATTACCTTTAGCTATGGCTTTTGCTAT
>JACPOX010000127.1:10152-10912 GCA_016191305.1 Legionella longbeachae
GAACAGGGATTATATACAGCTATTGTTGCCGGTTTAATTGTTTCGCTTATGGGTGGCAGTCGCTTGCAAATTGCAGGTCCTACAGGTGCTTTTATTGTAGTGCTTTCGGGTATCACAGCAAAATATGGTATTTCAGGTTTACAGATTTCCACGTTAATTGCTGGCTTTATGTTACTGTTTTTTGGATTAGCTCGTTTTGGGGCAATTATTAAATTTATCCCATCCCCAGTGATTATCGGTTTTACTGCGGGAATAGCTGTTGTGATTTGGGTTGGGCAATGGCAGTATTTTTTTGGTTTTCCTTCTGGAGGCAGTGGGCATTTTCATGAAAAAATATGGCATCTGCTCCAGTCTTTTCCTCAACTTAATTTAACAACAACTACCTTGGGTTTTTTGGCTTTATTCTTAGTGATTTTTTCCAATAAATTTCCTGGTTTCAAGCGGGTTCCTGGTCCACTCGTTGCTTTATTAGTTATTACAGGTTTGCAGTCGATATTTCAATTTTCAGATGTAGCTACCATTGGATCTATGTTTGGTGGTATACCTCAAGGTCTGCCCAAGTTTCAATTACCTGAAATCAGTGTAGATAGAGTTATTGAGTTAATTGGACCTGCATTTACAATTGCTATGCTTGGTGCGATAGAATCACTTTTATCCGCTGTTGTTGCTGATGGCATGGCTGGAACCAAACATAATTCCAATCGAGAACTTATTGGGCAAGGTATAGCTAATATTTTTGCTCCGCTTTTTGGTGGTTTTG
>JACPOX010000127.1:10984-14596 GCA_016191305.1 Legionella longbeachae
GGCCACGAATATTCGTAATGGAGGAAATAGTCCATTAGCGGGGATTATTCATGTACTTACCTTAGTGCTGATTATTCTATTTTTAGCACCTTTAGCTGTTAATGTACCTCTTACTGCACTAGCTGCAATATTATTTGTGGTCGCTTGGAATATGAGTGAGGTCAGACATTTTATCAAGTTACTGCAACGTGCTCCAAGAGCCGATGTAGTTATTCTCCTGGTGACTTTTTTCCTTACAGTGTTTGTTGATTTAGTAGTTGCCGTGAATATAGGAGTAATTATCGCTGTATTGCATTTTATAAGACGCATGGCCACCAGTGTTGAAGTGCAGCAAATGACCGATCACCAATTGTCCTATGAATTGGCACAACAAAATATACCTACTTTGCCAAAAGATGTATTAGTTTATGCTATTGAGGGTCCTTTTTTCTTTGCAGCTGCAGAATCATTTCAACATGCTTTGGCAGTGACTCATATGGATCCAAGGGTATTAATTATCAGAATGCGTTGGGTACCCTTCATCGATATCACCGGTTTGCAAGCGTTAGAAGAAATTATTGAAGACTTACACAAACGCAAAGTTAGAGTCATGTTGAGCGGTATGAATCAACGCGTAGAAGGGAAATTGCGCAAGGGAGGTATTGTTAAGCTCATAGGAGAGTCAAATTTTTATAAAGAGTTTCCACAGGCACTTGTTGCCTGTAGTAGTATTTAATTTTTGATCATAATTTCTTACAATGGGATTTAAATTGAATTATTTGTAAATTATGAGTACAATCCATCTATTTTTAAAATAGAGTACCTAATAATGGCCTTAGAGAAAATAATTAATGATCTCAAAAATACAACTAATCAATCGATTGATTTGAGTGGTAAAAAGATTAGCGAAGAAGGTGCTGAAACAATTGCAGAGGCTTTAAAAACATGCAAATTTACTTTGATTAATTTGTATAAAAATGAGATTAGGGATAAAGGTGCTAAAGCTATTGCAGAGGTTTTAACAGTTAATCCATCCATCACCTCGATTAACTTGAGTAACAACGTCATTAGCAATGAAGGTGCTCACGCAATTGCCGAGGTTTTAAAAGTTAATAAGTCTATCACCTCGATTGATTTGAGTAATAACACTATGAACGATGAAGGTTTTCAAGAAATTGCCGAGGCTTTAAAAATTAACGAGTCTATCACCTCGATTGATTTGAGCTATAATACAGCGAGCAATAATGGTATTAAAGCAATTGCAGAAGCTTTAAAAATCAATCAATCTATTACTTCGATTGGTTTGGGTTCCAACGAGATCGGCAATGAAAGTGTTAAAGTTATTGCAGAAGCTTTAAAAGTTAACAAGTCCATTACCTCGATTGATTTGATGTGGAACAATATTACCACTTCAGGAGCTAAAATAATTCAAGAGGTTTTAAAAATTAATCAATCTATTATGTCAATTGTTTTGCAATATAATGATGATATTGACGAAGAAATAGAAAACCAGATTAATGAATCGCTTCAGCATAATATAAAAGAACACCAAAACATAAAAAAAACAGCTTTAACATTGTTAATAGCAAAAAAGAGGAATGATACTATTTTTACTCAAGTTCCAAGGTTCGTTTTATATAAAATAATAGCAGAGTCTCATCAAAATACTCAAGGCAAAGAACCTGAAGAATTCAATGACTATATGAGTCCTAGGAGCGCTTTCTAACATATCAGAAGGGCTGTCATTGATGGCTTAAATGTAGGTTGGCCCCCTGGCTCAGCATGAACATTAGCCTCAGGTATTGCTCTTTGTTAGGCCGGGGGGCCAACCTACAAAATCCTGAAATTAATGAAAGTACGAATGAGTGATACCTTAGTAATTTGCGATATCTAATCAGTTTATGAGCTCTTTGTTTATACTAATAAAAAGTTCTCATTCCAATCCCTGCATAATTTAAGTAGAATGTCTATCATTTACGGATTTGGGGTAGCTATGACAGTAAAAAAACATATTATTGATTTAGCCCATCTTGGTATGCACGATCTGGATCAGGTCGGAGGGAAAAATGCATCTCTTGGTGAAATGATTAGTCACTTATCCTCAGCAGGTGTTGCTGTTCCCGGAGGTTTTGCAACTACTGCAGATTCATTTCGAGAGTTTTTATCTCAAAATGATTTGGATAAGAGAATTTATGCAAAATTAGAAACTTTGAATACAGATGATGTACATCAACTTGCTGTTGTAGGAAAACAAATTAGGGAACTAATTATTAACACAGCGTTTACATCTGAATTTGAAAATGCAATCCGTATTGCTTATGAACAGTTAGCTGAATCTATAGGCCCTCATGATTTTAGTGTGGCTGTTCGTTCATCAGCAACAGCTGAAGATTTGCCTGATGCATCATTTGCAGGTCAGCAAGAAACTTTTTTAAATGTGAAAGGGATTGATGCCGTTTTGCACGCAATAAAACATGTTTTTGCGTCATTATTTAATGATAGAGCAATTGCATACCGTACACATCATCAGTTTGAACACCAAGAAGTTGCTTTGTCTGCAGGTATCCAACAAATGGTTCGCAGTGATTTAGCGGTAAGCGGTGTTATGTTTACCATGGATACCGAATCGGGTTTTGATCAAGTGGTGTTTATCACTTCCTCTTATGGTTTAGGAGAAATGGTTGTTCAAGGGGCTGTTAATCCTGATGAGTACTACGTCCATAAACCCGGTCTTCAAGCAGGAAAACCGGCTATTATTCGCAAAAATTTGGGTAGTAAAGCTCTGAAAATGATCTATTGTGATGACCCAAGCAAACAACAGCGAGTTAAAACAGTTGATGTCGATGCAAAAGAAAGCTTGTTATTTTCTTTGACTGCAGATGAAGTAGAAAGCTTGGCTCGTCAAGCGATAATCATCGAAAAGCATTATGGACGACCCATGGATATAGAATGGGCAAAAGATGGCTTAAATGACAAACTATATATTTTGCAAGCCCGTCCTGAAACCGTAAAAAGTCGTGCTAACAAACAAATATTGGAACGATATACCCTACAAAAAAAAGGAGAGGTGTTAGCTGAAGGGCGTAGTATAGGTCAACGAATCGGTCAAGGTAAGGCCAGAATTATTAAAGATGTAAGCGAAATGGATCGAGTACAACCTGGAGACGTTTTGATTTCAGATATGACAGATCCCGATTGGGAACCTGTCATGAAGCGAGCTGCGGCAATTGTAACTAATCGCGGAGGACGCACTTGTCATGCCGCTATTATTGCTCGTGAATTAGGTATTCCTGCAGTAGTAGGTTGTGGCGATGCGACTAAAACTATTCGTGATGGTGATGCAGTGACAGTGAGTTGCGCTGAAGGGGATAATGGCTATGTTTATGCAGGCCTGTTGCCCTTTGAAAATGTCCACCTTGATGTGGAAACTATGCCGGAATTACCCATTAAGATCATGTTAAATGTAGGTAACCCGGAACGTGCTTTCACTTTCCAATCTATTCCTAATTCAGGTGTTGGTTTGGCACGCTTGGAGTTTTTAATTTCCAATACGATTGGTATTCATCCACGTGCATTTTCTTGTTCAATTTAAAAATCACTTTTATAAATTAGTTCAGGAGCTGTTGATTGTTT
>JACPOX010000128.1 GCA_016191305.1 Legionella longbeachae
AGAGAGGGTGTTTTTTAGATGGGTTTATCTGTAATAATAATTACTAAAAATGAAGAAAGAAATATACGGCGTTGTCTTAATTCAGTAAAATTTGCTGATGAAATTATAGTTCTTGATTCTGGAAGTACTGACGAAACTATAGCATTTGCCAAAGAATATACAGACTATGTTTTTTCAACAGACTGGCCTGGTTATGGGGCTCAAAAGCAAAGGGCTTTATTAAAAGCCCAACATGATTGGGTTTTAAATCTGGATGCAGATGAATCAGTAAGTGAGGACTTGCAACAGGAAATCATTCAAGCTATGTCGTCAGATTCTGTGGATGCTTTCCGAATTGCAATTCAAATGAATTTTTATAATCAACCATTAAAATATTCTTCCAGTCCTAAACGACATATTCGCCTTTTTAAACGAGCAAATGCCCATTATAGCAATGACATTGTTCATGAAAAAATCGTGCTTTCCGAGAATATGCGTATTGGTAAACTTAAAAATTCTATTTTGCATCATTCATTTAAAGATGTGAGTCATGTGATTTATAAGATAAATAAATATTCATCTTATAGTGCAAAAACATATATTGCAAAAAAAAGAAAACCAAATTTTATTAAGATACTAGCAAGTACTTCCTGGATGTTTTTTAGATGTTATATATTGCAGCGTGGTTTTTTAGATGGGAAGATTGGTTTTTTATTTGCTGTCTTTAATGCACAAGGTACTTTTTATCGTGGTATTAAACAACTATATCAAGATCTTAATATAGAACAATTACCAGCTTTAGCTAAGAGCACAGAGGATCTAGTTTGAGATTGATATTGTTATTAGAAGAAAAAATATCTTTATTGGCTCCAATTTTTCTTGTTTTATTAATTTTTTTCATTCCTGTTAGTTCCAGCATGAAGTCAATTTTGCTGGTGCCTACTCTAATGACATTGTTGCTTACGCCTTATTACAGAAAAAATCTGTATTATGCTTATAATACGCTTTGGGCTCGTGCTGCACTTATTCTATTTCTATATTGATAAATATTCCAAATTAATTTTCTTGCCCATTTTTGCTGTAGGCTTTGTTAAACCGCAAACAAGAAAATGGGCTCTAAATAGCTATCTATTGGTAATGGCATTATTATGTATTTTATCCTTTTTAAAAGCTAAAAAGCTTCTAATATTGAATACTGATGATCCTGGAGAAGTATTTTATAATCATATTGCTACAGGATACATGATAGCCTTAGGTGTTTATCTTGCTGGTTTGCAAGTTTTTAAGGTTGAAATGAAGTTCTGGCAGCGGTTCTATTATTTATTGATAGCGATAGTAGGAACTTATCAAATTTTCTTTCTTAATACCGGAAGAACAGGCTATTTGGTTTATGCTGTTTTAATGTCTACATTGATTTTACAAAAAATGCCTTTGAAAAAAGCAATGTTAGGACTTGTTTTGTTCTGTAGTACGATTATTTTAGTGTATTCTCTAAGCCCTGTTATGCAAAGGAGCGCACTTACATCTATTAATGATATTAAACAGTTACAACAGCATCAAGCAAATAATTCTTTGGGGTTTAGAATTCAATTCCATCAGTATGCCAAGTCTTTGTTTGAAGAGCACCCTATTGCAGGTATAGGTACTGGAGGATTTCAATATCGCTTTTCTCAAGACCAACCCGTTCCTGCATGGGGTAAAAAACTTAATGAGCCGCATAGTCAGTATTGGCTAATTCTTACTGAACAGGGTTTGATTGGGCTTGTGCTTTTTTTTCTTTTCATTGTTACTTTGTTTACTACTTTATTACAACTTAAAGAAACAAGACCTATTCTTTTAGGTATTTTGGTTTCTTTTTGTATGGTGTCATTTTCAGATACGGTATTTTGTTATTCTCCCATAGGATTTTTATTAATTTTTTTTAGTGCCTTCTGTTTCGGTGAGTTAATTGAAAAAGAAAGGAACGCTTTGGTTCGTAGTGAGTCGATTAAAATAGCGACACAGGCCAGAGATGATGAAAATGATGCACTGGCCCATTTCCCAAACCAATAGATTCATTTTGGGCCGCTTGTATAGCGTGAAACAAGTAGTTTTTTGCGATGCCACAGGCTTTAATTAAATCAATTTTTTGGGCCAGGCATGCCGCGATTGCCGCTGAAAGGGTGCAACCAGTTCCATGGGTATTTTTGGAGTTAATCCTTTCGCTTGCAATCCAGTAGTATTCTCCATTATTCTTCATTAATAAATCATTGGATTTTAGCGATTTCAAATGACCGCCTTTTAGTAAAATACACTTAGCCCCCAAATCAAGCAGTTTTTTCCCAACAAAGATCATATCTTTTTCAGATTGCGCATTCATTCCCGTAAAAGTGTAGGCTTCAGGAAGATTTGGTGTGATGAGGGTAGCTAAAGGGATAAGTAAATTAATTAATGTATCTACAGCTTGAGGCAATAATAAAGGGTTGCCACTTTTAGCAACAGTTACAGGATCAAGCACTATAGGTATATCTGCTGCATTTTTTTGGAGGAATGAAGCGACTAATTCGATGATTTCACTATTAAATAACATGCCTATTTTTATGCTGTCAGGCCTAATATCATCAAAGATAGCATTAAGTTGGTCTTCAATAGCTTGCAATGGAATTGTATAACATTGCCTTACCCCACAGGTATTCTGTACGGGTAAGGCAGTGAGCACGGTCATACCATAACAACCAAGAGCAGAAAAAGTTTTCAAATCAGCTTGAATTCCTGCGCCACCGGAACCATCAAATCCTGCTATAGATAAGGCTTTGTATTGCATCCAGTTAAACCCTTAAAATTTTATAGCTTACCATGCCGCAATTTTTTCATTTGATTGTAATAAAGTACACTCTTCAGAAACCGAACCATCATTACACATAACAAATCCATGAATGTTGAAAGTGGGTACCACGCCACCTTTCCATAAACAACAGCCTCTGAACAATTGTAAATCCATTACAGCGTGTGGGGTACAATAGCAAGCCACTAATATATCCGGATTGAGCATACACAGGCAAAATAAGAAGACTTAATAGACTTGTGTAAAAAAAAGTTTTAAGTGATAGCATCTTGATTTCTCTAGTTGTTTGTTAGTTTAGGATAGCATACCGTTTTAAAAATTATTAGTTACAGTAGGAACTATATGTAGATAATTAGGGTAAAGTCCTAATAAATAACTTGTAGCTAAACCCGATAAAAGACCGAACAAGTGAGCCTCCCAGGATACACCTTTTTCTCTAGGGAAAATACCAAAAAAAATACCTGCGAAGTAATAAAGACTAATCAAACCTAATATTAAGGTAGTTAAAGTGCCACTTTGATATATATTACTTACTAGTAAACCCCAATAACCAGTAATAAGGCCACTTGCACCTACATGTAAGCCTGATTTTGCAAAGCACCAAATGAGAATTCCACTAAATACAGTAATCATAAGAGTAGCAACAAGGAAGTAATATAGGCCATTAATTAGGATAAAATTACTTAAAACAACTAAAGGAATGGAATTAAAAAATATATGATTAAAATTTGCATGCAAAAGTGGGGCAAAGAGAATACCAGGCAAGCCACGAATACGTCTTGGGATAATGCCAAGCAATAATATTTTTCTAAAAATAAACTGACTTACAAAAAAGAAAAGCCAGGGAATTAATAAAATTACTTCTAAAATAGAGAAGTTATTTTGGGTTTGGCTAATAATTAAATTAAGACTATTATATAATTCATCAAGCATTTTCTTACTCTTATTGGAGCATTCTTTTCGTTTGTGTAACTTCACAAGTCAAAACACCCTGTGCCAAACGAACCTCTATGTTATCACCAATGCTGACTTGTTGGCTGGAATACAATACTTTACTCTTTTTAGTTGCAATTGCATATCCTCTATCCAGTGTAGCTAATGGACTCACGGCATGCAAGGTAGATAATTGAGTAGTTAATTGATATTTAAGGTGATTTAGTATGTTTTGCATGTGCTGGATTAATTGAGTCGAGATTTGCTCTAAAAAAATCTGTGTTTGTTTCATTTGCGTTTTAGGGTTTTTCACATTTAAGTGGTTTATACCTAGATGCAACTGATGTTTCTTTTGTTTGATGATATTGCCAATATGAGAAACTAACTGACGTTCTAAATAATCTGTAGTCTGCCAATGGCTGGCAATGGCCTTTTGGGGCGAGGATATTTTCTCCATTAAATGCTGCAGTTTTAATTGATACTTTTGCAATAATCGGTGCATTGCTGCCTGTAGACGAGAAAACGAATGATTTAATAGCTTTAATAATTCATTCCCATCAGGTGTCACAGCAGTAGCTGCGGCTGTTGGAGTTTCTGCTCTATAGTCTGCTACAAAATCTGCAATGGTAAAATCTGTTTCATGCCCAATTCCAGAAACTATGGGGATTGTACTGTTAGCAATGTGGCGGGCTAAGAGTTCATCATTAAAGGCCCATAGATCTTCAATATTTCCTCCGCCACGAGCGAGAAGAAGTACATCACAGCGTTGATCTTTATTCGCATGTAGTAATGCCTTAATCAGCTGTTGCGGGGCCCCAGAACCTTGTACTTCGCTTGGATAGATATACACATCAGCGATTGGAAATCGTCGAGCTAGAGTTGAGAGTATATCACGAATCGCCGCGCCAGTGGTTGAGGTGATCACGCCGATGGCGCGTGGCATACTAGGAATCACTCTTTTTTTAGATGAAGCAAATAATCCTTCTGCAGCGAGCTTATTTTTTAACTCTTCAAAACGTTGGTAAAGAGCTCCTAATCCTGCTTCAGTAATTTGTTCTACGATCAATTGATAATCACCGCGGGCTTCATACAAACTCAATCTTCCACTAGCTACAATGTGCTGACCATCACTCAGTGTGTTTGCAAGGTTTACTTTGAGACGATTTTTAAAATAAACACAACGGACCTGAGCATTATTGTCTTTTAGAGTAAAATAAAAATGTCCAGATACAGGTTTACTTAAATTTGATAGCTCTCCTTCAACATGGATTATACCGAGTTCATTTTCAAGATAACTTTTAACCTGACGGTTAAGCTGACTTACTGTGAGTATGGCAACATGTGTGTCCATAATAGAAAAGGCCCTTAATTAATATAACCATTTAACTTGAAGGCATTATCTTGGCAAATATCCTCAGAATAAGCTATGATCGTTGCTTTAAAAAAACAACAAAATAGAAAATGAACTCTTTCAAAAGTAGACAATTAAGTTGTTTCATCTCATTTTTATTTGTGCTTATGATTTTAAGCGTTACTGGATGTGTGGATTTATCGGGGGGTAGGGCTTCTGAGAAAAAGACTGTACCTAAGGGGGCTCAGCTTATGACCCACAAGACTACAACTCAGCATCAGGCAAATAAAGCAATAAAAGTGAGCGATTCTCATCGATATAATGGACAAGTGCATACTATGCTCGGTGGACTAGGTCTTTTTAGCACAGGCATGAGAACCTTAAGCAACACTGTTGAAGAAGAGTGCCAGATTTCTGCACCTAGTGATATGTGGTATAATGCAGGGAATGTAACACGCTCGGTAGTTGCATCTTATTATAAAACACATACTCCCATTATTCTTGTAGGCCATTCTTTGGGAGCAAATGAACAAATTAAAGTTGCGCGTAATCTGAATAAATTGGGTATTCCCGTTGACCTGTTAGTTACTGTTGATGCAGTGTCTCAAAGCATCGTCCCCCCTAATGTGAAACACGCAATGAATTTTTATAAGCCTGGGTTTGTCCCCATGTTTAGTGGTTTGAAACTCAAGGCTGTTAATTCAGAAAATACTAATATTGACAATATTAATGTCACTAAGTTAAAAGACATAACAGTAAATCATTTTACGATTGATAAGGATCCTATCGTACAAGTAATGATAATGGATGAAGTAAAAAAGGTGTTGAGTAATGCAAATAAAGCAAAAGGGTAAAGACTATTGTCCTCGTGTCTGTGTTATTGGAGCAGGTCCAAGTGGGCTAGCTGCAATTAAAAATTTGCAAGAGCAAGGTATTGCTGATATCACAGTATTTGAAAAAAACAATCAAATAGGTGGTAATTGGGTATATGATGAAGAGAACAACCATTCCAGCGTATACGAAACAACCCATATTATCAGTTCAAAGCGTTGGTCTCAGTTCGAAGATTTTCCTATGCCGGCGAGTTATCCAGATTATCCTTCGCATAAACTGGTTTTAGATTATTTTAAAAATTATGCGGCTCATTTTAATTTATTAAAATATATTCGTTTTAATACCAATGTCTTAAAAGCAGAGCAATTTGAGCAGAATCAATGGCAAGTTCTTTTTGAGGATGCAGAAGGCGTACATACAGCCTATTTTGATTATTTGTTAATTGCTAATGGGCATCATTGGGATCCTCATCTACCGCTATATCCAGGTGAATTCTCTGGTCAATTATTGCATTCCCATCAATACAAAAAGGCCTCCGTTTTTAAAGGGCAACGTGTTTTGGTAATCGGTGGTGGAAATTCTGCTTGTGATATCGCTGTAGAAATAGCACGTATTTCGCCACAAACCTGTATTAGTATGCGAAGAGGCTATAATATTTTTCCTAAATTTGTATTTGGTAAACCTACTGATGATGCGGTTGCAAAAATTAAATGGATGCCTTCTTGGTTGCGTCAAAAAGTATTGAGTTTTTTTATCAGGATACTGCAAGGACGTTATGCCAAATATAAAATTATGAAACCTGATTGTGGGCCTTTAGAAATTCACCCAACAATTAATACAGAATTACTTTATTTCATTCGACATGGCAAGGTTTTTCCTCGGCCTGGAATTACTCATTTTGAAGAGAAAAAAGTCTTTTTTGCCGATGGCACTTGTGAAGAGTTTGATACACTGATTTTTGCTACAGGCTATAAAATAAGTTTTCCATTTCTTGATAAAGAAGTAGTTGATTTTACTGGTTCAACCAAAATTCCACTTTATCGAAAAATGATGCACCCTGATTTTAATAATCTATATTTTATTGGCTTATGCCAACCCCAAGGTTGTATTTGGCCATTAGCTGATCATCAGTCAAAAATAGCAGCCCGTATTATTATGGGGTCATTAGAGCGACCGGTTCAATTGCATGAAAAGATTGATCGAGAAATGAATAAACCTCATTATCATTTCAAATCCAATATGCGACATGCATTAGAGGTTGATTATCATAAGTTTCGTCGTGAGTTATTGGATATGTTAGAGGCTTGATTTAAAAGAGTTAGGATAGGGTGTGTGGGCAATTTTTTTCCTTACGCCGATGTGTCATGTATTCCGCTTTTTAGATATTTTTTTTTTTACGACCTTTTCTCATCACAGAGGTTTGGAAAGAAGTCTTATGTTGAAAACCTACTTAAATGATGAAATATTATCTTTGTCCGGAATTATTTCAGAGTTTTCTTTTAGGTGTTGCAATTCATATTTGAGACCTTGCACTTTTGATATAACTTCACTATTAGTAATATTAAAAGGTTTTTTCCTGCCTAGAGCTTCAAAAATTTTATTTATAAATCCAAGGAAACCACT
>JACPOX010000129.1:0-6477 GCA_016191305.1 Legionella longbeachae
TAAAGATTTTCAAAATAATATTAATCATACTGTTGCTGAAGCAGATAGTTTACTAAAACAAGCTCATCAGAAACTAGGCTGCCAAACTAATCCAGAAAAAAAACACTGCCAAATAAAAGTAAAATTTTTATATTTTTCACTACGAGAACAAGCATTGGATAACCTTTTCGCACAAACACTTAATGCTTTTGAAGCAGTAGCACAATCTCAGAAAAATAATGGGGATTTAGTTGGCGTAAATTTAGTTCAACCTGAAGATGGCGTTATCTCTTTACGAGATTATCATCAGCAAATGCAAATGTATCAATATTTTCATCAACTCTACCCAAAGGTAAATATCGCATTACATGCAGGTGAAATTACCCAAGAACTTGTTACTCCCAAAGACTTGGATTTTCATATTCACGATGCTCTGTTTACTGCTCATGCTCAACGAATTGGGCATGGTGTAGATATCGCTTATGAAAACAATGTACAAAAAATCTTAGATCACATGGCTTCCCAGCAAAAGGCCGTAGAAATTAATTTAATTAGTAATCTTAAAATATTAAAAGTTTCAGGCCAAAACCACCCACTTAATTATTATCTTAAGCATCATGTTCCAGTTGTTTTATCTACTGATGATGAAGGGATATTAAGAACTAATTTAAGTTTACAATATGTAGAAGCAGTACAAGCACATAATTTAGACTACCCAACCCTGAAACAAATCAATAGAAATGCACTCACTTATGCTTTTTTACCAGGCAAAAGTCTTTGGTCCGATGCAAGTAAAGCGGTGGTGGTTCACGAGTGCCAGGATTTAAATAGCAAACAATGTAAAAAGTTTATTAAAACAAGTGAAAAAGCTCTTTTACAGTGGCAACTTGAGCAAAAATTAATGACTTTTGAAAATAAGTATAAAAATATATAATCTAAAATGTGGCAATTGAGCAATTACCATGAAGACTGAAGATTCAGGAAAATGGCTTTAAAATGTAGGTTTTGCCCTTAGCCCAACCTACAAAATCTCGAAGCAAAGAATCACTTTAATGAAACTCCAGAGCTGGGGCTAGGAGATGGCTCTTCTTCAGAAGATTTTTCAACGATAGAACTCACTAATTGTAAAAAGGCTACTTCATTAGAACCTACTTCTACAATATTTGAATTTTCGCTGTTTATAACAGCTGGCAAACCATTTTTAATAAAATTCTTCCAGGCTATATTTGCCTTTTCTTCATTAAGAAAATTAATGGTGATATAAGGATAGGATTCAGGCCTATTTACCCATTCTAATGTAGGTTTTGTATTCATAGACTTACTTGAATTTTTTTTCAATTCAAATTTTATAAACTTTTTTATTGGCATAGTTTTTTTGAACACTTTTTACTCCATTGACAATTTACTTATTAATTATTTTCCAAATAAAGCATATGGAATATAATGTGAGTGATAATAACACAATTCTGTATATTTACGCAGAATTGTACATTTTTTAAATATTATTTGAAGGTGTAGATGATGTTTCATCTTCTTTTATTTTTATTTTTTGAATATTTTTGATTCTTGAATCGCTCTTCTTCTTCCTTTGCCATTTGAAAGCCCGAAAATTCTAGATTTCGATTATATAAGCTATAGACTTCAAGTTCATTATCTAAATATTTCTTAAAATTAATTTCATTTTCAAATACAATTTTTTTCTTTTGAGGATCAAAATGGTCATTAAGAAAATTTTGAAACTGAGGAAGGTACTCATTAAAATAATACTCGATTCCCTCGGCTGTACTTGAATATGGATCAAAATAAAGCTCATTAAAAGTAAATTGTTTTAGAATAAATGGCGTATATGTATCATGCCATCCTAATACAGCCATATCCGGAATTCCGCAATAAGCCGTCATTTCTGACTCATATGCAACGGAATAACCACCTGATGTGGGTACTGGGAATCCATTTATATGATCTCTGACATCGGCCACCGATAAAATACCTGCCAATTCATCGAGACTTAATGATACAAAATCTGTAACTTTTCTCTTTATACCGCATTGTTTATAAGATGCTATAGCGTTAATACGTTTGCCACTGGGATCGATTACAACATATTCTATTTCATCTTGTTTACATCCAATATAAAAGCAATTATGTTCAGGATTTTTTTTATTTTGCAATTCAGACATCGACTTTATTTTATAAGGCCAATTATCGGATTGAATGTTGTTTTTAATTAACGCACTTTGTTGAGATGTTATATGAGGAAACAAATTTGCATCAAGACAAATAACATGATTTTGCAATCCGAAGGCATAGCAACGGGCAAGGAGTGGGGATAAAGAAAAGGATACAGCATTGGTGCCTTTCGAGCTACCAGAGGCAACATGCTTCGTTATAGTCATTTCATTATAATACTGTGCAATCTGCATGCCCCCATTGCTATATTGGCGGCTGCTTTGTCCTCGATATAACAATTTATTCTGTGTATTTGGATTTAAATTAAAATTCTCAGATTTTCTTCCAAGTTCTTTGATTTGGTAGGCATTATGGATCTCTACCCCTTTAAACGAGATCATATTTTTAATTTCACCCTGCTGACTCAGGATAATGGGTTTATTGGGGAGAAAGCTAATAGAAAATTCCTCGCTAATATTTTTCGCTTTATTTATGATCTTTATATACTTGTCTTTCATTTCTACCCCTCAATACAATAATTGCTGACCTATTTTTGAATAAATTCCAGCAATGAAGTAAGTATTATATAAAATAAGTATTAAGAAATTATTAGCAAATTATTTAGCTTGAGGAGTTAAGCCCAAATTACAGCTATGAAAGAAGAAACTTAGATTTTGATAAGAAAAGCGCTGTACATTCTACCCATAATGCGCACTGCCATTAAGTGAAGAATTTTTGTTGTTCCCGCGAAGGCAGGAACGACAAAAGTATTAGGTCAGAAGGTTATTAAGTTCTAAAAGGATCACGAAGAATAATTGTCGAATCGCGTTCTGGTCCAGTTGATAATATATCAATAGGAATGTTAAGTAGTGATTCAATTCTTTTTAAATAAGCAAGAGCATTAGCTGGTAAATCGTTCATATTAGTGACATCAGCAGTAGAGTCTTGCCAGCCTGGCATTTCTTCGTAGACGGGCTCTAAACCTTCAAAATCAGCTGCTGCTTGTGGCGGCCGTGAAAATAAATTGCCCTCACTGTCTTTATAAGCAACAGCAATACGCAACACATCCAACTTATCCAATACATCTAATTTGGTAATACATAAACCAGTAATACTATTCAACTCAATAGACCGCTTCAACAAAACAGCATCAAACCAACCACATCGTCTGGGTCTACCAGTAACAGCTCCAAACTCTTGGCCACGTTCTGCAATTTGTTTTCCTATATCATCATAAAGCTCAGTTGGAAAAGGACCACCACCTACACGAGTAGTATAAGCTTTAGTTATACCTAAAACATAATCAATATATTTTGGCCCGAATCCCGCTCCATTAACTACAGAGCCTACACAAGTGTTGGATGAAGTAACAAAAGGATAAGTTCCATGATCAATATCCAGATATACTCCTTGAGCTCCTTCAAATAAAATGTCATCTCCTTGCTCTCTATGCTCATGCAAAGAAGCAGAAACATCACAAATCATAGGCCGTAACTCTTCAGCCCAAAGTAACGCAGCATCTAATATAGGTTGAGACGCTACCTCGGGTTGTTTAAAATATTGGGTTAAAATAAAATTATAGTAATCTAAAAGATCTGTTAATTTTTTCGCAAAACGCTCAGGATGAAATAAATCACCTACCTTTAAAGCACGGCGAGCAACTTTATCCTCATAAGCTGGACCTATACCACGTCCTGTAGTGCCAATAGCCGAACTCCCCATATGAGACTCACGAGCTTTATCTAAAGCAACATGGCAAGGAAGAATTAGGGGACAGGCCATACTAATACGCAAACGTGAGCGTACATTAATTCCAGTATGCTCCAACTCTTTTATCTCGCTTAGTAAAGCTTCTGGCGAAAGCACTACTCCATTGGCAATATAGCAAGTCACATGCGGTCTAAGCATGCCTGATGGAATGAGGCGCAAAACGGTTTTCACCCCATTAATTTTTAAAGTGTGACCAGCATTATGCCCACCCTGATAGCGGACAACAACCTGCGCTTCTTGCGTTAACAAATCGACAATCTTACCTTTGCCTTCATCGCCCCACTGCGTACCTAAAACAACAACGTTTTTACCCATGATCCACTCTTATTTTGCAAAATGCTACTCAGTGCTTCTAATTGGGAAATCTGAACCCAATTTCAACAAAATCTGGCATTATAGTTACTTTTTAGTTGCTATACCATCATTTTTTGGCATCGCTTGTTTAAAATAATCAAAAAATGCACTACTTTGATCCAAAACTAAAATATCTTTTTTATTTTTAAAACTTCCCTCATAAGCTAGTAAGCTCCGATACAATGCAAAGAAATCCTTATTTTTATTATAAGCTTCGGTATATATAGATGCTGCTTGTGCTTGTCCAATTGCTCTTACTTTCTGAGCTTTACTCCGGGTTTTTGCTAACAAAACCATAACATCAGCATCGGCTTTAGCCTGTATTTCTTCTGCGGCTGCATGACCATCAGCACGATGTTTATTCGCAAGTTTTTGCATCTCTGCGCGCATTCGTTGATAAATATTATTACTCGTATTGGCTGGCAATTCTATCCCTTTAATGCGTACATCAACTACATTAATACCTAATTCACCCGCTTGTTTTTCAGCAGTCTTACGCAATAACTCCATAAGATCATCGCGTCCACTGGACACTACTTCAGAAATAGTACGTTTACCAAACTGAGCACGCAATAAAGTATTTAACTGTTGTTCCAGCAATGTTTCTGCCTTAAATTCACTGCCGCCAGTTGATTTAAAATATTGAGACAAGTCATTTATCTGCCATTTAACATAATAATCAACCATAACGTCTTTTTTCTCTCGAGTAACGATACGGGTTGATTTGATATCCATAGTTTGGATTCGGGTATCAAAAATACGTACATTTTCAATAAATGGTATTTTAAAATGCAGTCCCGGATACAAAACTTTAACTTTATTGCTCGCGTCATCATTGACTAGACGACCTAAACGCAAAAGAATACCTTGTTGTCCTTGAGTCACGGTAAAAACGCTAGTAAGCAATATTATAAATAGAAATATAATCATGACACTAAGGGTTCTAACAGTATTTTTCATTGTTAATTTCTCCCTTGTCGATAAACAGGTCTGGTGAGGTCACGCCCATCAACTAAACCTTCTGAATCATTTGCTTCATCATTTTCTGCTTTACTATTTTTTGCATTAAAAACGGGAAAATCTGATGATTTGTCAAATAATTTATCTAGAGGTAAATACAGCAAGTTACCTGATTTGCTATCAACAATAATTTTACTACTCTGGCTAAGTACCTTTTGCATAGTTTCCAAGTACATTCGTTCCCTTCCGCAATAGGTACTACTTTTGCAGCATAAGCATATGCCTGTTCTTTAAAACGCTTTTCATCTTCTTGAGCTTTAATGGCATCATCAAAGGCATCTTGCACACTTTCAGGGGCACGGGCTGGCTGTGGAGCAACATTCACAATCATAATACCCGTTTTATACAAATTCAGAGTTTTTATCAATGTGTCTTGGACTTGATTTCCCCAAACTTCACGACCCTCTGTAATCATTTGATCCAAAGTAGTGGTCCCAACAACCTGTCTTAAAGCACTTGAAGTAGCTTGCTGCAAACTTTCTTCAGGATTGGCTACGTTAAATAAATACTCTTGGAGATCCCCAATGCGATATTGCACTGCCAAAGAGACAGAAACTAAATTTTCATCGCTAGTAAGCATTTGTGCAGAGTATGAATAATCTAATACCCTATCCACATTCAAAATGATTTTAGAAGAAAAAATTCTTGGTATCCAATGCGGCCCTGGACCCACTGTTTCAACATACTTGCCAAAACGCAGAACAACTGCTTGTTCTGCAGGATCAACAATGAAAATTCCCGACAAAAGCCAAAGCAGAAAGACAATGCCTAGAATTATAGTAGCTATGAAACCACTGTTTGAATTTTTAGACGGCTCATTACTTGTTTTGACACTGCCACCAAAAAGAATCTTCTTCAATTTGTCACGTGCGCGTTTCAGAGCTTCATCCAAATCTGGAGGCTGATTTTTACCTTTCCAGGGATCTTTGCCTTTATCTGGCTCATTCCACCCCATGTACTACTCTCCTGGCAAATTTTACGAAAAGTAGAATTCTATGGGGTATATGAAGTTTAAGCAAGTTCTATGGATGTATTAATTCACTTCGATAAACTATTCGAGGTTACTTCACTCGGAATGTGCATTTCCATTTTAGGTAAAGTTTTAAACATATCGTCATAGATAATTTGTGTTCGACTGCCTGGATGCGTGCGAGCATATTGTTCGACAGTATCCCAATTGCATTT
>JACPOX010000129.1:6532-14094 GCA_016191305.1 Legionella longbeachae
ATTTGCCCTGGGCTATCATCCAACGCATACTGCTCCAAGGATTTGTAATTCTCTGGTTCTCATATGTTTCGCTATAACGTCGGACAAATTCAGCATACAGTTTTAATGCTGGCTCTTCTCTTTTTAATGGTTGAGCAGCGGCTGTTGGCAGCACTGAATTATCAGACGTCCCTTCAGTTCGACGACTGTATTTTCTCGTAACCAACTTTTCAATAACAAAAGCCGCATTGCTAGGTCTCCCCAAAAGCTGGAGTAAAGTATTTCCCCAGGAATGATCAACATAAATTATTTTATATAAGGCACTATCAGTCAAATGACAACGGTTTACAAAAGGGTCAACCAACACAGGTCTACTGTCCAAATAGTAATCGATTTCCTTAAGCAAACCCTGGCGATTATCGGCTAATAACTGAAGCAGTGCTTTATTTCGCGGTACTTCTGCCCCATGACAAAGTAACATGGCAACTCCCCGCATAACCTCTTTGTTATTTGGATCACGAGCTAGTCGTTTACAAAGTAATTCAAGTGCGTTATCACCCGTTTTTTTATACGAAGAAAATTTAGTATCTTCCGCTTCGATATTTAGTTTTTCTACAGGGAATTCTAATAAAGCTTCAAGAGCTTTTATTTTACCTTGTCGCGCAGCCAGCAATACAGGAGTATCCCTCGTCGTACCCATTGGATTAGCCAAATCAGCTCCAGCTTTTGCTAAATGACTTACTCCAATAGAAAAATCCAGCAATATAGCTTGATGTAAAGGTTGAAAAGGAATATGAGTGTCGGTAATACGAGTTATTGCATTTACATTAGGTTGATTGCTTAAAATTTTATGCAGTAGCTTTGAGTTTTTGGTAGTTAAACTCAAAGATAATAAAGTACGTCCTTCTTCATCACGGCGATTCATATCAAAAGCATTGTTCTCCAGAAGGTGAAGAGCCAACTTAACTTTACCTACAGCTAGCGCATAATGTAGAGGTTCACCGATATTTTTGTCCTTTACCTTACTAAGGATAAAATCAATATAATCAGTCAAATCTTCAGGTAATTCATCATCGACAGAGTCTTTTTTCTTTTCTTGATGCTGTTGAATCAAATAATTCAAGACAGTAATTTGTGAACCATCTTCCATCCAGAAAGGATTCTCCAGATAACTTAGATCATTTTCTGACAACTTTTGCTCAACAATATGTTTGAATTTTTGAAATCCAGACTTTATAGATGCATTTATTTCCGTTACAAATCCCATAATATTACGTCCTCTGTAGTTTTTCGAATTTATCTTACTCATTGAACAAGAGAAGTTCAAAAGAATAGTTGTAATTTCTACCAAGCCACTCTTAAGATTTAATAAAAATTAAATCCCAGACTCCGTGGCCTAAGCGCTCACCGCGTTGTTCAAATTTTGTAAGCGGCCGTGCTCCAGGCCTGGGCGAATAACCTCCAATTACCTGTGAATTATGCAAAGCAGGCTCTGCGGATAAAACTTCCAATATATGCTCAGCATATTCCTGCCAATCGGTGGCACAATGAATAAATCCTCCTTGTTTTATTTTTTTTACTAATAATTGAATAAATGCGCTTTGAATTAAACGTCTTTTATGATGGCGTTTTTTATGCCATGGATCTGGAAAAAAAATCTGTACTCCAGCAAGAGAATTATCGAGTAACTGCGTCTGAAATACCTCTACAGCATCATGAGCAGCAATACGCACATTGGATAACTGATTTTCATGTAAATCAGCAGCCAAGCTACCTACACCGGCCAAATGAACTTCTATACCAATGTAATTAAGTTCAGGGTTATTTTTAGCCATAGTTAACAAAGAAGCACCCATGCCAAACCCTATTTCAACCACTGTATCATTGTTACAAGAAAATTCCTCTGTCAAACTCCAAGGCACTCCATTGACAGCAAGTTCATAATCCTTAAACCAAAGATCCAACCCCTGTTGCTGCCGATTACTTACTCTTCCAGTGCGTAAGACGAAACTTTTTATCCTGCGATGCATAGCTTTTACCCAAAATTATTAAAGTAAGGAATTATATGTGCTTACAAAAATCTTGCAACAAATGCATTTTTTTGATATAAAACCGCTCTTGTATTTCACATCCGGCTAATTGCCAAGAATTTTACAAAGACAAGCACAACTAAAACCTATTTGGAGTAACATAATGTCTAGAGTATGTCAGGTAACTGGCAAGCGACCCATGACTGGTAATAAAGTGTCGCACGCTAACAACAAAACCAAAAGACGCTTTCTGCCTAATATTCAAACCCATACTTTTTGGGTTGAAGAAGAAAATAGATTTGTCACATTAAAACGCGTTAGTACCAAAGGGATGCGTATTATTGATAAGATAGGCATAAAAGCAGTTCTGGATAAAATCAGAGCTAACGGTGAAAAAGTATAATTTAAGGGGATAAACCATGGCAGCTGTCACTATAAAAGTGAAAATGGAATCCACGGCAGGAACTGGATACTATAAAACTACAACAAAAAACCCACGTAACCATCCTGAAAAGATGGAGCTTATGATGTACGATCCAAAAGTACGTAAGCACGTTCTCTTCAAAGAGAAAAAAGTAAAATAAATTATTTAAGCCCCAATTAATTTGGGGCTTAATATTTTTAAAAATAAAACGGATAATCAATCCATTAATTTAAAAATTTTCTTGACTTTATGGCATGCACTCTAGTGCTGTTCACAATTTGATAGCCTCAATATCTTTTTCGAGTTTTACTCTTAATTTAGCATGATAAACACTGGATAATCCTTAAGGATCGTTTACACTGATACTAAATAGCAATGAAAACAAAAAGGATTTGTATGAAACCATCATTGCAGCTAAGTATTAGCCAGAATTTAACGCTAACTCCACAGCTACAACAAGCAATAAGACTATTGCAATTATCAACGGTTGATTTACAACAAGAAATTCAACTTATTGTTGAATCAAATCCAATGCTTGAAGCAACACCAAATGAAAATAAAGAAGAGCCTGTGGTCCATGAAACTACAAGCCAAGATCATAATGAGATAAATGACTTTCAATGGTTAGAACTGTATCAAAACCCCAATAAACGTTCAAATTTCGACGAAAATGATTATAATTTTGATAATTTGCATTGCACTACTACTAATCTGCAAGATCATTTAAGATGGCAACTTGAGCTTTCTCCCATGAGCGATATCGACAGAGCCATTGCAACCACACTCATCGATGCCAGTAATAGTGACGGTTTTCTAAGTATCTCGATTGCTGACTTACATGCAAGTCTTACAAGCGAGGAACACCCATTGGACTTAGATGAAATAGAGGCTGTGCGACATCGATTACAATTGTTTGATCCTGTGGGATGTGTTTGTGTAAATCTTGCTGAAACACTGCTTGTGCAATTAGAACAGCTTCCTCTTGATACTGAATATTTAGCTCTGACTAAAAAAATTATTACAGAAAATATTGAATTACTTGGGCAGCATAATTACAAACAATTAATGAAAAATTATCAAGTTACAGAAAAAACTATTGATGCAGCATTGAAGATTATTCAAGGATTAAATCCAAAGCCTGGTAACTTAATTCATGAAGACATTACAGAGTATATTATTCCTGATTTAATCGTTAAAAAAGTTAATAATAAATGGAAAGTTCAACTGAATCAAAGTGTTCTACCTAATTTAAGCATTAATAATCAATATGCATCACTCATCCAACGAGCAGATAACAGTGCAGACAATCAATTTCTGAAAAATAATCTACAAGAAGCACGTTGGTTTTTAAAAAGCATCCAAAGTCGTCAGGAAACACTATTAAAGGTCGCTATATGTATTATGGAATACCAATAAGGCTTCCTAGAGTTCGGAGAAGAGGCAATGAAGCCATTGATTCTTAATGATGTTGCGTCTGCTCTCTCCAGTCATGTCAATACAAACGCTGGTGATGAATGTTCATCAACCGCAATACGTGCTGTAATAAAAAAATTAATCGCCGCGGAAAATAGAAAAAAACCAGTACGTGACACTACAATTACATTATTAGTGGAAGAACAAGGGATTCAAGTAGCAAGAAGAACTGTCGCAAAGTATCGTGAAGCAATGGGAATTGCTCCATCCAATGAAAGAAAAACAATTCGTAACCAATAAGAATCCTGATTTATCATGAATTCTTAGTAACTGGAGATTTTTATGCAACTCAACATCACTGGACATCGTTTGGAAGTTACGCCTGCTCTCAGAGCTTTTACTGAAGAAAAATTCGATAAGCTAGAGCGCCACTTTGATCACATCACTTCCATTCATGTGGTATTTGATGTGGAAAAATTAAGACAGATTGCAGAAGCAACTGTTTTTATAGCCAACGGTGAATTGCACGCAAGCTCAGAATCAGAAGACTTATATGCAGCAATCGATGCTTTGATTGATAAATTGGATCGTCAACTCATCAAACATAAAGAAAAAAGTCGTCAACATCGTGAAGATTAAAAATTTATACTAAAGCTAAAACCAAATACTTTCACAGAGTAGTTGTGGAAGTATTTGGAACAAGGCCTAGGTTTCTCATTCAAGCTACACTTATTGCCTACTTCATGATACATTGTACACGCTATGATAAAAACTAAGATCAAAATAATTAATAAATTGGGCTTACATGCTCGAGCTTCGGCAAGATTTGTGTCAACTGCAGCAAAATTCCAAAGCGAAATTAATGTAAGTAGCAATTCACAAACCGTTAATGGAAAAAGCATTATGGGTGTAATGATGCTTGCCGCCAATAAAGGTAGTGAACTCATACTTGAAATTAATGGCCCAGACGAAGAACAAATGAATGAAGCCTTAACTCAGCTAATTAATAATTTCTTTGGTGAAGGCGAATAAATTTTTATTTCTTTAAGAATCTGCAAAAAAGCTCTTTTGATTTGAACAGTTATCTCATTAAAACGAATTTTTCTAACCTTTAGTATTTTTGCAATCCTGTCAAACCTCACTTTTCCATATACTTTCTTTGTTTTCTCATTTTATTCAAAACAATTAACGTGATCACCAATCCCGATAAAGCATAAATCGTGAAACCCACAAATAAAACTAATGAAGGATTCGCGGCAATAGCTACAAATAAAATAATCATCAACAAGACATATAAAAAAGGAACCTTGCCTTTAAAATCCACTTCTTTAAAACTGTAATATCGTATATTAGACACCATTAAAGCAGAAACAGTTAAAGACAAAACCGTAGTTAATATTCCAACAAATATGTTTCGCCAACCATGTTGATAACATAACCATGAAAAAGAAGCCATTACTGCTGCAGCTGGGGGGCAAGGAAGTCCCTGAAAATAACGCTTATCCGCTGTTTCAATCTGTGTATTAAAACGCGCCAAGCGTAAAGCTACAGCTGCTGTATAAACAAATGCAACCAACCATCCCACCTTTCCTAATTGATTTAAAAACAAATTATACACTAACAATGAAGGAGCTACCCCAAAAGTGACCATATCCGCCAAACTATCATATTCAGCACCAAATTCGGTCTGTGTATGAGTTAAGCGTGCAATTCTTCCATCCAACCCATCAGCAATCATGCCAATGAATATAGAGATGACAGCCGCTTCATACTGACCTTTCATTGAGGCAACCAGAGAATAAAAAGCTGCAAACAAGCTGGCTGTTGTAAATAAATTAGGCAATAAATAAATGCCAGAATGACTATCTTTTTCCATTCTTATTAACCTTTAAAAAAAACATGAAATAAAATATGTTGACATAATAGGGATAAAAATTGCTTTTGCAAATCAAATTCAAAACAAATTTATTGATATAAATTGAATAAATTTCAATACAGCACACCCCATATGATGTTATACTTGGCATACTGTATTTAATTTGTTTAAGTCTATGGCTGCATCTGAAAATAAAACCATTGTTATAGAAGGGATAACTTCTCAAGGAAAAACATTTCGTCCTAGTGACTTGGCTGAACGAATGAGTGGCTCGCTGGCAAGTTTTAAAAATAGTCGTATTCATTACTCTCCCTTATTACGCCCTAGTGTAAATAGTGATGGGTACCAATGTGTTTTATTGGATCCTAAACTTAAAGAATCAAGTCCATCCCTTTATCAATCCATTATGGATTTTGCCAAAGCAAACAATCTCAGAATATGTGGAGAAGAAAAGTAGCATAATCATTTAATACCCTTGACTATTTTTAACCGTAATAGTCCAACTGGCAATATTTCCCATCACATAATTCAGCATAGCAATAGTATTATCAAAATTCATTGCTAAAATTCCGGCAAAAATGAATAGTAAGCCTTTGGAACCATGTTTTGTTCCCGGGTCACTAGATTGCGCGACCAAAACACTACCCCGTACAAACCATAATATCCCTGCAGTCTGAATTAACAAACCCATCGAGCTATATATATTAGAGGGATTATATGACGTATAAGTAAGCACGTTACCTACACCAAAAGTTGTATTGGCCATAACATTTAAGGCCGTGGGTAAATAAAGCAAAGCTGCACCAAATACTAAATAAATTATTGGTGGATACATCTTCTCGTGAGAAGAGCGTCCTCTGTAATCCCCAATTTTTCTTAACTTGGCAATAGCAGTCATAAAAAATAAAATGGCCAACAGATAAGCCCCCCCAGTAATGAAACGCTGTACAGGGTACAAAGAGTGGCTTATATTGCCTATAATTGTAATTAAATCTGGAGTATTCATAATTTAATTATATGTCGCTAAATATTGCAATGCATAATTTTTTGCTTATATTAACCCGAATTCAGGGTTATAATCTCCATTTTATATAGTAAAGTTGATTTTCATTATGCAAATAAATACATTCCCCATCACCTTAAAAGAATCATTTATGATTTCTTCTAAAGTAAAACACTTCATTTTTAATTGTGAACTATCACCACAATTTAATTATTTACCTGGACAATTTATTACTATTCATTTTGAACATCAAGGTAAAATATTAAAACGTAGCTATAGTATAGCAAATGCACCGAAACAAGATAATTTGATAGAACTCGCAGCAGGATATTTTGAAAACGGACCTGGCACAGAATTGCTGTATAATTTAAAACCCGGGGATACTATTCAGGCAAGCGGCCCCTATGGTCGATTAATTATCAAAGATGAATTACCTGGGCGCTATATTTTAGTTGCTACTAGTACTGGGATTACTCCATACAGAGCCATGCTGTATGAGTTAGGTTCACTCATGGAACAACATCCTGAACTTCAGGTTGTTATTCTACAAGGAGTTCAACGACGAGAAGAAATTCTTTATGCAAATGAATTTCAAAATTTTGCGCAAAAATATCCTCAAGTTCTCTTCAGACCTTATTTAAGCCGCCAAGCTACAGAGGAGTTGAATGAAAATGAATATAGTGGATACGTACAACATGCTTTTCCTTCCCTTAACTTGAATCCCCAACAGGATGTTGTGTATTTATGTGGAAATCCAGGTATGATTGACGAGGCGTTTAACTCGTTAAAAGAGCAAGGCTTTGCCATGCAACAAATTATTCGTGAAAAATATATTTC
>JACPOX010000130.1:0-6166 GCA_016191305.1 Legionella longbeachae
TTCTAAATTTTTTAATAAGCGCACGATAGTTGCATCAAACGCTTCATTGTCTTCTTTTTTACATAAATCAGCTATATCTTGTTTTAAAACGTCTTTGTCATTGGTGTTAATAAAAATATTTCCCTTATATTCATAAAACTGTTGAATCACTTCTTGACAAGGCTTTTCTGCATAACGGATATAACAAATAATTGCATTGAAATTATCATGATTCTGAAAATTTGGATCAGCACCTTGTTTTAATAAGAAGATAATTTTTTCTGCTGACGAGTTTTTCTTTGAACACTCATTAATTAGTTCTTGGTCTAATTTATTTAAATTGAATGATTCATTCTGTGTTTTTTGATACATCTTGTAACCTCAATAGGGAGTATTCCCCGCCAGTGGGAAGTAGGTCAATGGCCTGTTTCGTGCTCGATAATCATAGTGTATGACTAATATATTTTCAAACAAAATGGGAGAGTTAAATTAATATTATTATCAACATCCCTGTCATTTTTATTATTTTCAAGCTATAACTAAATGTAGGAAATTTTTGCATAGGATAAACACATGAGTACTTTTTTTATTGTTCTAATCATTATTTTAGTGCTTGCATTTTTATGGGCTATTGGTATTTACAACAGCTTAATTCACTTAATTGAGGCGATTAATAATGACAAAAAACAAATAGACATCCAACTGGATCGACGCTTTAAAGTATTTCAATCGTTAATTGAAGCTGTAAAAAAATATATGGATTATGAGCAAACTACTTTAAAAGATGTAGTGGCATTACGTAATCAGGCACAAACAGCTAAAGCTGCGGGTGATGAACAAGGACGAATTGCTGCAGAGAATGGTATTTCGCAGATTGCATCAGGTCTTAATGTAGTGTTTGAACAATATCCTGATTTGAAAGCAAGTCAAAATGTGGTGCAATTACAAGAGGAAATAGTCAATACCGAAAATAAATTAGCTTATGCTAAGCAAGCTTATAACGATGATATTGAACGATACAATGCTAAGAAAAAATCATTCTTTGAATCTATGATTGTTTCTCTGTTTGCTTCTGCATTAGATAAAGAGTTTGTTTATTGGGGGCTTCCTGAAGAACAGATTCAGGCCAAAGAAGATTATACGGTAAAATTTTGAGTTTAGAATATGGCTCTTGAAGAATATCATGGTAGCGTTGGAAATTGGCGTGAACAAATAAAGCGAAATCAGCGAAAGACCTACATGGTGATTGCTTTATTTGTTTCTATCTATTTTGTAGTTGGCTTTGTTGCCGATGTTTTCGTGTTAGATGCAACTTATCCACAAATCACCTTGAATCAAAGTGTTTTGGCTTTGGTTCATCTGCAAGTTATTCCTTATGCAACCATAATCATGCTTGCTGTTGCGGCAATATCTTTGTTAATAACTTATGCATTTTATGATCGTATTATGTTACTTGGTACAGAGTATCGAGAAATTACGCCAGAAACAGCAAAAAATCTACAAGAACAACAATTATATAATGTGGTAGAAGAAATGAAGGTTGCTGCTGGTTTAGAATATATACCCAAAGTTTTTATTATCGAAGCGGATTATATGAATGCTTTTGCAAGTGGTTTTAGTGAAAAATCAGCAATGGTGGCAATTACTCGCGGTCTAATAGAAAAACTCGATAGAGCAGAACTGCAAGCAGTTATGGCTCATGAATTGAGTCATATTCGTCATTATGATATTAAATTGACTTTAATGGTGGCAGTTCTTAGTAATATTCTTTTGATTGTTATTGATATTTTATTTTATTCAGCATTATTTAAACGTGATGATAAACGCGGAGATAATCGATTGTTAATGGTTATTATGCTCCTTCGCTATGTTTTGCCTTTGATTACAGTGTTGCTTACTTTATTTTTAAGTCGAACACGCGAGTATATGGCCGATGCGGGTTGCGTGCAGTTAATGCGTAATAATGAACCTTTAGCTCGAGCATTACTTAAAATTAATGGAGATCATCAGCAAAATGCTGAGCATTATTCAAAGGAGTATGGCAATACAGCCCATGAACAATTAAGACAAGCCTCTTATCTTTTTGATCCATCTGATATTGATCCTGTAAAATCTTTAAATAGTTCTTTTGCAACCCATCCTTCAATTGAGCAGCGTTTGATTGCTTTAGGATTTAAGCGTAAATAGGGAAGATGGAGCCAATAGCTTTAAGTAAAGGAAATCCTTAATTTTAATTTGATGGCAGAGCAAGATACTATTAGCCTCGGTAAGTGTTTTTATTCCAGGTTTATTTGTTCATAGAAAGTTCAAAAAAAATGTTTTCTCTTGCGTTTGTTATAATGTCATTTAATTCACTTTCTGAGGTTTGATTGATAAATGTGGATATCTTTTTTGTATATTTTTCTCTTTTATCGAGAATAAACATGTTCCATATTTTTAATCCTAGGTCATTTTCGTGTGGCTTGATATTTTGCTCGTAGAGTTTTTCCAAGGTAAAGGTTTGTTTGGAATTATCATCGTATTCTTTAGGTGCTTTGATGGGGGCTTTTAATATAGATTCAGGTATGTATTTTATAAAGTTAATATCTTGCAATGGGCGCAAAATATTTAATAATGAAATGGGCATGGTTTTAAAAGAAATCAGAAAGTTATTTTGATTTTCTTTTTTTTGCCAAGCGAGTTCATCATGAAGAGAAATAGCTTTTTGACATGTGAAAATGTTGTTTAATGTAAAACGACTGCAATTATTGTAATCTCTTTGTAAGCTGAGAGCATTTAGATAAATATCATAAAAAAAATAATTCTTACCATAGAACTGCTCAATTAATTGTTGGATTTTTTCCGGTTGGTCAGTGTTTCTAATACTATCGATATAGACGCAACTTAACTGATTATGCTTAATTTCAATATCAAGCATATACCAATGATTATCATGATGGACTGCGGCTTGAAAGCGTTTTTTTGTTGATTCACAATTATATTTTTTTAATTTTTCGAGAAAATTAGTTAATTGATCCTCTTTTAACACAATATAATGACAATCAACGTTCTTGGACTTTTGGAGCCGACTATGTTTTTTCGTATGTAAAGCGAGACATAGGATATCATCTGACCACACGAGCTGATTTAATTGATCTAATAGCATCGACTTGATAGTACCGTTTGATTGTTCTTTGATTTTATTTTTTTGGATTTTATTTTGCATGAGCAATTTTATTCAGGCATTTTATTTGATTAAATTGTATCAAAAAAATATTATCCTAATATTAATAAACTGTAAGAGGCAATTTGCGAAGGAATATTAATTAAGTGAGTAAAACCAACATAAGACAAATAATTCCCATGGCCAAAGTCATATTAACTTCGCTTTTGCCAATCATTGCCTGTCTTAGAGCATTTACCATGTAGAGAATGGGATTTAACCAAGATATTTTTTGCCAGAACTCAGGTAACATCGTGATGCTATAAAAAACTCCCCCTAAGTAGGTTAGTGGGGTTAATATAAAAGTGGGTACAATCATGATGTCATCAAAATTACGTGCCACCATAGCATTAGTAAAACCTGCCAAAGAAAATACTGCAGATACTAGTAAAACAACGAATAATGTCATTGGTAAATGACTTAGCTCAATAGTTAAGAAGAAACTGGCAGAAATAAAGACCAGGATAGCTACAATCAATCCCCTAGCTACTCCACCTAAAACATAACCTAGGAGCAGCAGACCATTATGCATGGGACTAATGAGCATTTCTTCAATGCTTTTCTGAAAGCGGACACTAAAGAGAGAGGAAGAAACGTTGCCATATGAGTTCACAATGACTGACATCATAATTAAACCTGGAGCAATAAACATGGGATAGCTGACCCCTTCAATGGCACCAATGCGAGGCCCAATTAAACTACCAAAAATTAGAAAATAAAGCGTTGTTGTGATGACCGGAGGTAGAAAAACTTGGCTGGCAATTCGAAACATACGAACCAGCTCACGTCTTACCAAAGTATATAATGCAATGAGTTGTTGTTTAATGACCATTTTTAATTAGATCCAGAAAGAGTTCTTCTAAGCGATTGGTTTTATTTCGCATGCTATGAATTTTTATTCCATGTTTTGATAATAGTTCAAACGCATCATTTAAATTCAAATTGTTCTCAACTCGAAGTTCTATAGTGGTGCTATCTATCAGTTTCGGTTCGAAAGGATGTAGGTTTGGTAACGCATCGATACGGTTTTCCGTATTGAAGATAAAAGTTTGATGATGCAATGTTTGTAGTAATGCTTTCATAGATGTGTTTTTTATTATTTGACCTTTATCAATAATGGCAATGTTTTTACATAATTGTTCCGCTTCTTCCAGATAATGAGTTGTAAGGATAATAGTTGTTCCTTCTGCATTAGTTCGCGTTAAAAACTCCCACATGCTGCGTCTGATTTCAATATCTACTCCAGCGGTAGGTTCATCAAGAATAAGTACTTGGGGCCGATGAATTAGAGCTCTTGCGATCATGAGTCGACGTTTCATTCCTCCTGAAAGATGACGTGCTATGGAATGTCGTTTCTCCCAAAGACCAAGCTGTGCCAGAAGTGATTCAACTCGTGGATAGGCTTCTCTGCGTGAAATGCCATAATATCCTGCTTGGTTTAATAAGATTTGCTCGCAATTTTCAAAAATATTGAGATTAATTTCTTGTGGTACCAGACCTAAACATGATTTAGCTTTTTCAGGTTCTTTATCCAGATCATAACCGTGGATGCTGATGCTTCCAGAAGTTTTATTAAGGAGTGTGGTGATTAAACCAATGGTTGTTGACTTTCCAGCACCATTGGCACCTAGTAAGGCAAAAAAATCACCAGTCTTTATAGTTAAATCAATGCCTTTTAATGCTTGAACGCCATTAGAGTAGGTTTTTGATAATTGTTTGATTTCTAGCGCATGCATGGAAATTACATTATAAATAAAATTTTATTATACACGATAATTGTTGTGCGTATTTAAAAAGTGTTATTTTTTAAAGGGGAAGTGAGTGCGAATATCATCAGGATCTGAGTACTCGCTCATTAATGACTGGATATAAGTATGCAATACGTCACTTTCATATGTGTTTATAATTGCTCCAAGGCCTACGTAGCTCAAACAAATCGCGACAGTAGACCATGGGAATCAATTGTTTATACTAGCCTATTGATTAGTTGAATTTTTTACCTTCATCAATATCTGTTTTGCTTGTACTTAATTTCTTTAGATTAGTGGATTTTTTTCCTTTTAGAAGGCCACTTTTAAGAAAATCTCGTTTATTTTCTGTGGATGACTTAGATTTTTGTGGTTCAGGTGTAGATTCTAAAATTCCTGATTCTTTATTATTGGAATCTTGTGAGGCAAAAAAACGTCGAGGCGAAATCTTGGATTGGTTAAATGAACCTAAGGACTGGTGATTCGTTTTTCTTGGAGTAGAATTATTTCTTGGGGTAGGATTATATGATATTTCCGACTTATCGTTTATATCTTCAAATGATGAAAAGAGTTGTGAATTTGAATTTCTACGCGATGAATCGGGCATTTCATTGAATATTATAGACTTTTTGCGGAAAGAAATTGAATCCGAGCAGCTTAAGTCTGTTGAGCTATAGGTCACACTTTGAATATCAAGATCCAAGTCTCCACGTGTTCTTAAGGGGGGGGCTTCAATAGCTTTACGCTTTGGAAGTAAACTTAAATCTAATTTTTTTATTTCTGGAGTAGATGGATTTTCGTTTATTTGTAAATTTCGATTTTTACTGGGAGTGGGATCATCTTCTGTAGATGGATTTTCGTTTATTCGTAACTGTTGATTTTTTCTGGGAGTGGGCTCATATTCTATTGCATTATTTTTTATAAAAAAATTATTCGCTTGTCTGATAAGAGGTACAGGACTGTTAATGCTTTGTATGCCGGATTCAGGTGGATTCAATTTAATAGATTTTACCCTTTGTATGTCGTTAGAAACTTTCTTATCTTTAATTATAAGTTCTCCAGACTCTGGAGTTTTATAACTTAAATGTTTTGTATGGTTTTTCTTAAACAAAGATTTTTTCTCACGCTTCAGTGGAGGAATAAGGTCTTTTAATTTTAATGCTGCTTTGTCATGAGACATGCGTATGGGAGACCTCAATGTATCAATTAAGATTTTTACTTCTTTGCCTGTGGCGCT
>JACPOX010000130.1:6201-8213 GCA_016191305.1 Legionella longbeachae
GGATGATCAAAATTAAGTTTAGGGTCAGTAGGTGACCAATTTTCTCTTAGTACTTCTATTCCTGTGATCATATGATAAATAATACCACCTAAAATATAAGAATATTCGTTTTTCCATATCGACAGAGCGTCTTCCATCTTAATTGGTCTCTGTAAGCGATCTTCAAATGCAGCCGAGAGATAAGCTAAGCTGAGATCGGGAAATCTGAGCTCATTCGGGTTAGTATTTCGAGGCAGGCTATTAATAGGAAAAAAAGCCTTTCTATCCGCAATCATAATAGTATCATTTATGCGCAATAGCACATTACTGAGTTTGAAGTCAGTCCACACGCCATTATTGTTCTCAACTTCCATTAATAGATTGGATAACTGATTCACAATAGATGAAATTTGTCTGGTCATATTTATGATAGTTTCTTCAGACAATTCTTTTTCTATATTATATAATTTGTTGGTAAATAAGCCGATGTAAGCTAAAGTTTTTGGAGCATATTCTAATACCTCTTCAATTAAAATATAGCTTTTTTCTTTGTTTGCAGTTTTATCATATGCATTGTAAATTTCGTTTCGAAACTCATAAGTTTTTTGGCAGGTTTCAATATCTTGAGGAAAAAGAGATTTATATTTTTTAGGAAAATATTCCGTAGGTAACTTATTTATGAAAGTATAAGCGGAATAATATATTTCAGTGAATGTAATGACCACCGAGTTAAATTTTGATGGTTGGTCCTTAATAGGCGTAATAATAATGTTTGTATTATTTCCTTTAGAAAGAATCAAAGTTTTATATTGTTCCTTATCATTCTCAAGCCAGTTTAAGTTTTTTAAGGTTTCGTCGAAATTCTTGGCACCCGTATATTTCGATATAGCATAATTACGATAATTCGCAAGTGCCGTTGAAGGAGTAATTTTTTTTGCCAAACTGTTTTTTTTCTTTATGCTTTTATTTAAGTTATTCTCAAATGATTTCTGGAACATAATATATCTCAATGAATTAAAAATGTTATATTAGGGCAATTAGTATACTATTATTTAATTATCGTTTTATTAAGAGAATTTATGTTCTTAAAAAGCGCATTGCCTCAAATTACCTGTTGCCGAAGGAGGGAAACCGGCATGGGAGAATTGAGGATTTATTTAAATACACAGCGTTGGCGTTATCGCAATGGTAATCGTGCTGTAAAAAAACGTATGTTGGATGAATTTTGTGAAACGCATGGCTATCATCGTAAAGGAGCAGCACGGTTATTAAGACAGTTGCCAATCCCTGATCAAAGCCTAAAAAACCAGGTAAAAAGAAAACCTATGAGCCCAGTTTATTATTGGATCCTCTTAAAAATACGGATCAGATGTGCGGTAAATGCTTAAAAGAGGCTTTGCCACTATAGTTACCTTATTATGAAAAACATCATGAATCTTCATTAATTAACTAACAACTCAACTGCTGGCAATGAGTGCCGCAACAATTGATCGGCTGCTCAAGCCCATTAAATCTCGCTAGGGAAAGGGTTTAAGTGGAACTAAACCCCGAAGTCTTCTAAGAAAACAGATTCCGATTAATACAAACCAATGGAACACAAGCCAAGTTGGTTTTATGGAAGGATATACTGTGGCACATTGTGGCATGTTCGATAAAGTACGCATCCAATCCAGTATTAAGAAAAAGTATGACAAGCCCGCAAACACGTATTTTGAGGCAACGAATCAGTAAATTTTTTGTCCTTCAGCAACACCTTTCATTGAGGCATTAGGGAAAATAATCAACAAACTAATGACAGAGAACGGGTTTTCATCCAGCCTGTAATACTGTAACGAGGCTGATGAGTGAGACATACTTCATGGGGTAATTCGCTACTGAAACAAATAAAGCGATTTTCTATTGGCAAAACATTTTGCAGTAGTTGACCTTCTTCATCGTATATTTTTAATTCACCACCAAACTCAAGCTGCCAGTTGCTATTTAAATAATATACACATGAAATTTTTCTAGTTTTTTGCGAGGCAAATTGATCA
>JACPOX010000131.1 GCA_016191305.1 Legionella longbeachae
TTTTCTGGCTCCAATTCAATTTCTAGCGTGGGATACATATCCAACATCTTTTGCATATAGTTTGTATTATAGGGAGCCATAGCCAAACGCTCTACTCCATTATTTTTATTAGGGGAAGCATTCCAGCGTTGTGCCGCTTTGATAAATTCTTTAATGTTTTCTGATTCCAAAAACTGATCATAACGAGTTATTCCTTCTGGAAACGCTTTCCCCAAGTGATTTCTGACCCTATATTTTTTTTCATGTAAAAACTCCATAAACTCCTGTTCAAAACGTTGGATTCCCGTAGTATCAGGATGGGTTACAACATCAACAGCAAAAATACGCTCATCAGGGGCATTTGTACTTGTTGGCGATAATCCACCATTACTTCCTTTCACATGACGAACGTACACCGCATAAGTTATTGGATATTCTCTTTGTTCTGCTGCTTGATTCACCTGTTTTTCAATTTGCTCTAGAATTCCTTCTAATTGTTCTCCCGCCTGATTGTCTTTAACCGGTATAAAATAATCTACATCGCGCATCTTTTTGGGAAAAGCAACTTGGGGATGAGTAATATGATTTTCAAAATCAACTATAGCTTTGGTGCCTCGAGACTCAATAGACTGAGCAGCTGCAATTAACATCATCTCGGGCAATAATTGTTTTAATTCCGAATCAACCAAAAAGCTCATCAAGTCATCCCCAAGTCTTACTTCTACTTCTTGAAAGAATGAAGTCGTGGTGGGTGCATAACTTGGTTTAGTTTTTTGTGTTGGTTTATCCGTTGTGAAATTCCACATTCGCACTTGCCATTGGTGAATTTTTTTACTGATTTCAGAATTAGATGCACTTGGCATTCCCATGATGCTAACATATTGGTTATTTTTTAATAAATCACCAAGCTTCCCTTTCATTTCTTGAGTATTATGAAACATAACTACAGTTTCGCGTAAATTGAATGCCTGTACCGCACGTAATTTGACACTTAAAACCACACCCAAAAAACCACTATGTGCGCTACACAAGGTGTCAAAATCCTTATGATCACGGTTCAATTCACGAATGGTTCCATCTATATCACAGACTCTGATCGACTCAATTAAACCACTTACAGCGGGCTCATCTTTACCTGTTCCATGTCCACCTGTACCCGCCAACCCCACAACACTCGCCCAGCAAAGCATACTCAGGGTTGATGAAGATAAATTATTTTTTCTTAAAAACTCTGAATATTCAGCAACCTGCATTCCCGCACTAACCTCTACCAAGGTCGCCGGAAGTTTATGAATGGGATTCTCCAGATTAAGCCAGCTTGGTTTTGTTTCAATAGGTCCCAGAACTTTTGCCTTATGAAATTTCTTTTTAAAACGAATAATAATATCAGTCCCTTCACCATCGGGTGAAGCTCTGCCACCAACCACTTCTGAAAAAGAATAACTGCCTTTGCTATACTCTTCTTCTTGAACCTTAGACCAAGGAAACAGGCAACAGCTCAAGCTCTTAGCACCCCACCCTGCTGTAGCTCTCAAGGTAATTTTGTTCTCCGGTATTCTGTCTTTATTTAATTTTTTTACTTGTTTCATAATCAACTGCACTTGTTCTTCACTTTCTACATCAACAACTAGAGCCCCCGGATTGTTTACCGTCTCCATATAGTTTGACCAGCCTTGACTGAAAGAAATTTTATTGTGCTTTAACATCGCTATAAATTGGAATTTTAACTGAGAAGGGAAAGCCATAATTACTCCTTTTATTATTATGAGAACTAGGGTCAAAAGCCCCTACATTTTCTCTAAAACTTCATGTAAATATTTAACAGGCTCTATTACCATAGAGGAGTTATGCTGTTTGGGGGCATTGGCAAAAGGGACGATTGCACGTTTGAAGCCATGTTTTGCAGCTTCTTTTAAGCGTTCTTGTCCGCTTTGCACCGGTCTAATTTCACCAGCCAAACCTACTTCACCAAAAATAATGGTTTCACTATCAAAAACACGATTACGTAAACTGGAAACTACCGCTGCTAGTAAGGCCAAATCCGATCCTGTCTCAGTAACTTTCACCCCTCCAACTACATTAATGAAAATATCCTGATCATAGGTGGCGATACCACCATGTCGATGTAGGACAGCCAGTAATATAGCTAAACGATTGGATTCTAGGCCCACTGTAACACGCTTAGATTGTTGTCCATGTGCTTCATCTACCAATGCCTGCACTTCAACCAACATCGGGCGAGATCCTTCCCATGTTACCATAACTGCACTACCGGATGTAGGCTCAGGTTGGCGTGACAAAAAAATTGCTGAAGGATTAGCAACTTCTTTTAGCCCCTTATCAGTCATAGCAAATATACCTAGTTCATTGACTGCACCAAAACGGTTTTTAATTGCCCGAATCACCCTGAAACGACTATCACTTTGCCCTTCAAAATATAAAACGCTGTCCACCATATGTTCCAAAACCCGAGGTCCAGCCAAAGCACCTTCTTTAGTAACATGCCCTACCAAAAATACTGATGTCTGGGTCATTTTGGCAAAACGAACCAATTGAGCAGCTGATTCACGTACTTGACTTACGCCACCTGGAGCAGAGCTGATGGTTTCTGTAAAAATCGTTTGAATGGAATCAATTACTAAGATTTTGGGATGTTCTTTTTGTGCATGCGCAAGAATGGATTCGACTTGTGTCTCAGCTAAAAGCCTTAAACCCGCTAAAGGCAATCCCAAACGTTTGGCTCGCATAGCAACCTGCTGTAGGGACTCTTCACCTGTAACATATAAAACGGGTTCTTGCAGGGAAAGATTGGCCAGTGTTTGCAATAATAAAGTGGATTTACCAATACCGGGATCGCCGCCAATAAGTACTACAGATCCATAAACTAAACCACCACCGAGTACTCTGTTTAACTCGGTTAAACCACAATCCATACGCACTTCTTTATCCATGACGACGTCTTCTACAGCAGTAATCACCGAACGTTGGTTTACCCAGGAGGCTGTGCGCGAATTACGACTGGGAGGTACTACACCTTCTTCAGCAATCGTATTCCACGCGCCACAGTGTGTACATTGTCCCGCCCATTGCTTAAAAAGCGCAGCACATTGAGTGCAAACAAATTGGGTTTTTGTTTTCATGCTTAATCCATCTTATTTTATTACACCATAATATACACGATTTATTCTATCGAATCTTGATCGCTAGACCGAACCTAAACTTGATATAGCGACACTATGGTTGAATACTTAAAACAACTAAGTATAATCAATACACTTTGCACTATCAGGACAAAATCCATGAGTAAAGGCATTCATTTTGAACAGTCGATCACAGAACTGGAAGAAATTGTCAGGCAGTTGGAAAAAGGAGAACTTTCGTTGGAAGATTCTTTAAAACAATTTGAAAAAGGAATTGGCCTGGCGAGACATTGCCAAAATGTGCTACAGAAAGCAGAACAAAAAATAGAAACATTAACTAGCGCAGAACCCAGTCCGGATGAACCATTAAATGATTAATCATTTCATAGAACGCCATGAAGAGTTCCTAAAGCAAGTCATCAATAACTCTTCTGTACCTGCCACAACCATACGTTCTGCAATAAAATACTCCTTATTTCCTGGTGGAAAAAGAATCAGACCTATTCTGGTGTATTTAACCGGAAACTTGCTTGATGTAGATTTAAAAGTTCTGGATGTTATTGCTGCAGCTATAGAATTAACTCATTGTTATTCTTTAATTCATGATGATCTTCCAGCAATGGACAACGATGATCTACGTCGTGGAAAACCAAGTTGTCATAAAGCTTTTGATGAAGCAACTGCAATTTTAGTTGGTGATGGCATGCAAGCTTTGGCCATAGAAATCCTTTTAACCCATCTTTCCCCCTTGTTACTACCCTCGCAAGTCATCGCCATTAGCCTTGCTCTAGTTAAATCCAGTGGTATTAGTGGTATGGTGAGCGGACAAAGCATGGACTTATCCGAATTAGCAAAATCATCCATTGATGAAGAACTACTAAGAAAAATTCACTATCTTAAAACAGGACAACTTATTTTAGCCTGTATTGAAATGGTTTTATCAGCACATTCAGCTCCCAAAGAATGGCAGAGTGCATTAAGAACTTATGCCAATCACATCGGTCTTGTTTTTCAAATGCAAGATGATTATTTGGACCAGTATGCTCCAGCTGAATTTTTAGGTAAAGGTCGATCCTCTGATTTAGCTAATCAAAAAACTACCTTTGCCTCTTTATACTCTAAAAACGAATTGGAAGAAGAAATAAACAAACATTTTCAAATTGCACTTGATGCATTAAACATTTTTGATCAAAAAGCCCTTGCATTGATTGATTTAACTAAGGAATTGCAAAGGCGCAGTCAATTATAGCTACAACTAATAATAGGGTCTGTTGACAACGAAATTATAAACTTAATACTTGCCGCAAACCTTCATCAAGAGAATCTAAATCTTTATCAGAAAGTGCGCCTATGAAACTCTTTAATCTACTTTTATCAACAGTTCTAATCTGATCACAAACAGCAGTTACAGGCTTATTAAGGCAGGTGACTGATATAGTTATTGGGGGTCTAGCTGAAGCCGATGTGAAAAGAGGAACAACAACTAGAGTATGCCTTGCCTGGTTGATTGGAGTTGCACCTACTAATACACAAGGACGTTGTTTATTGATTTCTGAGCCAGTTGTCGGATTAAGATCTATCCAATAAATATCACCACGATTCATCAGCAAATCCATCTTGAAGAGTTACATCCCAGTCGTTCATTTCTTCACTCAATGCTTTATCTTGCTCAACAGCGATAGCACATTCATAAAGTGCTTTTTCACGTTTTTCTATTTCCTTCTCTATTAATTCAACAATAACTTTACTACGTTGCTTTGGGGGTATAGAAGCTCGCATTCGAGAAGCAATTTTATCCGGCATTGAAATAAGAACTTTAGTCATAATAATCTCCACTATATACAATATAGTATATCCTATATCTCATATCAATTAATAGCAGAAAAAAGGGCGAATTTGCTTAGCGCACTGAATGCTTACTCTCTAACTCTTTCTCTTTACAATTTGTGATATAGGAATCATTGTTTCTACCCCTAAATCAGTCTTTCTTTGCTCGCCCTTCCAGGCATGCCCATAAACTACTTCGTAGGTTAACGGGTATTTTCCTTTATCTGTTTGCAAAGCAGCATAATTCTGTTCGAATTGTCGCCAAGCTGTTTTTCCCGTCAATCCCTGATTTCTTTGTGGGTTAATATTTTTAACTCCTTGAGCTTTTAAAGCCTGCAAGAGCTTTGGCAAAGTTTGATAATGCACCGCCAATAATTCCATATCCATTACGGGTTCTAAAAAATGTTCTGCCATCAGGCAATCGCCTACATCATGCATATCGGCAAACTCATTCACATGCGCATATGGGTTCACCCCGGACCATGCCTTTTTTAGTTCTATAAACGTATCCGGACCCAACGTAGTAAACATGAAACATCCATTAACGTTCAGCTTTGTTTCTTTTGAGCTTGCTGTAACATAACCTTTGCCAAATCCAACCCCACCACTTGGGCTTTTGGATACATCTTTAGCAATTCATTGGAAAAAAAACCGGGTCCGCATCCTAAATCAAGAATCCGTTGAGGCTTAATAGTCAAATATTGCAAACGATCTAACAAACGTAAGCCAATTTCTTGCTGAACTTTGGCAGCAGATTCATACCCTTTGGCATGTTGATTAAATGCCTTGCTAATTTCGGTGATAAAAGCCATTATAAAACCTGGAAAAATTACAGGAATCCAACACTCGTGCGCCAGAAAATATGGAGTTTAACACAAAGTTTGCGCTTGTCCTCTATATGCTCACTATGCAATCAATTTCATAACAGTAGAATGGCTGTTTGTTCTCAGTGTATTGAATTGCTTACCCCATTAGGCCCCGCGTGCCAACATTGTGCCTACCCTTTAGCTGATACCCAATATTTAGTTTGCGGACGCTGCATTAAAAAAACACCGCACTTTGATCGTGCAATGATTCAATATACTTTTGAAGAGCCTTTGCGCAGTCTTTTGCATTTGTTTAAATATCACAATGGCCTTTATCTGGGATCTTTTTTGTGTCACTTGATGATGCAAACAGTCCGAAACTATGAAAAAATGCCTGAATGTTTAATTCCCGTCCCTATGCATCCTCAAAGAATTAAGCTGCGTGGATTCAACCAAGCAGCGATTTTGGCCTTATCTTTAGCAAAAAAATTACAGCTACCCTGTGATTTAAGCAGTTGTCAAAAAATTCTTAATACTGCAGCACAAGCCAGTCTTGATGGCGAGCAGCGACAAAAAAATTTACGCCATGCTTTTAAAACAAAAAGAATTTCTTTTCAACATGTTGCAATTATTGATGATCTTTTAACAACCGGTCGTACTGCCAATGAACTGGCATTTACTTTAAAAAAATCTGGAGTAAAACAAGTCGATGTCTGGTGTTGTGCCCGAACTGTTTATAAAGACTAAGGCCTACAATCGTTGTAAATCATTCATCATTAAATGCATCAGTACCACGCAAAATACAATAAATACCAGTCGGTGTAATAAAAGTTCCATCGCCACAGATACCGGCTTACCTCGCATTTTTTCAACCAGGGCATAGACAATAGAACCTCCATCTAATCCTGGAATAGGAAATAGATTAATTAAAGCAACCACAAGGCTTAAACTGGCAATGAAAAAAATAAAAACAGTTAGTCCTTGCATAAATGAAGCTACTGAAGCAGCAAAAATACCCAAAGGCCCTAACAATACTGAAAAGGGAATGACGCCTGAAAATAATTGTTTCAAAATCATTAGAAAAAAATAAATCATATTGCCAATGGCCTCATTGCTTTGGTGTATTGCTGCCAAAATTGATGGTGCTTGAAGTATTTTTTGTGGAGCCGACAAATTGGGTTTAATACCGAGCTGTTCTAATAAAGAGAGTTTTCTTCCACTAAACTTCACCTGACTTAAATCAAGCGTGGCTGTCGATTCTTGGCCATTGGTATTACTTAATGTCACTGGGATATCTTTTTTTCCCCATAAGATAACTAACTGCATTCCTACATCACCCCAAGTAGGAGTAGCTCGGCCTCCAATTGATACAAAATGTTCGCCTGAGCTGATTCCAGACTGGGCTACAGTACTATTTGCTTGCACTTCCTGAATTTCTGGTAAGGTATAATTTAGACCTATACTGTAAACCACTACAAAAGCAATCCATGCTGTAATAAGATTTGCAGCAACTCCCGCTAATAAAATAAGAATACGCTGCCAAATAGGCTTTTTATCAAAACAACCCGAATATTCTGCAGGATCAATAGGACTAATTCTTGTATTTTCTAATTGAACATAACCACCCAAAGGAAATAAAGCCCATATCCATTCGCATCCATTCTGATTTTTCCATCGCAACAGTGGTTTACCAAAACCTATTGAAATTTTTTTAATTTTTACCTGAAAAATGCGCGCCACTAATGCATGCCCACCTTCATGTATTCCAACCACTAGGATTAATGTAACTATTATGGCTATAATTGCCAAAAACATAAATCACTCCTTTTAGCGCGTATTATCAACAATTAATTTCAATACTGGGGTTCCTTTTTTACCATCTAATTCATAACCTTGGCGAAATACTTCAAAAATACGATACGCTTGATTGGATTCACTATCAACTAACTCAACATCATCGCCTTGTTCATCAATTAATGTCACGCTTAAATGAATTTCACGAAAACCCGCAATATGATAACGTTCTTTAAATAATTCTAATACTCGCGCCAAACTTTTTGCTGCTTCATCGCCGCTATGTTCGCCTTGAAGAATTATATCCATGACCATCTCCCCATTACTTGAGATTTTTGTATAAAACCCTCTATTCTTGTTAGCGACCAAATATGAATGTACTTTAATTTTACAATATGTTTTTTTGGTGAGATGGATGGGAACGGGGCTACAAAGAATAACACAAGTACATTTTTTCCATTAGAATAAATAAAGCGCCTGTACACTACAAATCTAACGTCTAATCGTTTACAATTCTCCGATTAATTTTTCAATAATTCAAATTCTATGGTGTTTGTTGCTTGCGGCCTGAATCATAAAACTGCTCCAATAAACGTGCGTGAAAAAGTCGCTGTATCTCCTGCTACCCAAGATTCCTTACTCAGCAGCCTCCTTACTCTTCCTGAAATTAATGAAGCCACTATCTTATCTACTTGCAATCGCACTGAAATCTATTGCGATACAGAAAATCCAGAGATCATTGCACACTGGCTTGCACAAGAACACCAATTGTCCCCAGAAGAATTATCCCCTTTTTTGTACCAGCATAATGGCAAGCAGGGTATTAAACATATGTTGCGAGTTGCCAGTGGGTTAGATTCCATGATGATCGGAGAACCACAAATTCTTGGACAAATGAAACAAGCTTATCAACATGCCTGTCGTCTTGGTGCCATCAAAACACAATTACGTTCTATTTTTGAATATACTTTTAGTGCTTCAAAGCGAATACGTACACAAAGCGGCATAGGCACAAACCCTGTTTCAGTCGCTTATGCCGCAGTACAGTTAATTGGTCAACTCTTTACAGATTATAAGTCATTGAATGTTTTTTTAATCGGTTCTGGCGAAACAGCATCCTTAGTTGCAAAATATTTAAATCAACAAGGTGTTCATCGTTTTATGATAGCCAGCAGAACCCTAGAAAATGCTGAAAAACTTGCCCACACTTTTAATGGTATGACTATACCAATTAGTGACATTGCTCAATATTTACCCCAAGCAGATGTAGTCGTATCTGCCACTACCTGCCCTATCCCTTTTATTAATAAAAATCTAGTCGAACAAGCATTAAATCAAAGAAACCATCTTCCCATGTTCTTTTTGGATTTAGCAGTTCCACGTGATATTGAAGAAAATATCAAAGAATTGGAACAAGTACACCTATATAACATTGATGATTTGCAGAAAATGATAGAAAAAGGCATGGAAGAAAGACGCTCTGCTGCATTACATGCAGAACAATTAATCGATGAAGAGCTCAATAATTACATTAGCAAACATCGTTCACTTAAAGCTAAAAAAGTCATTTGTGATTATCGAAATCAAATGCAGGTTTTAGCACAAAAAGAGCTCCAACGTGCATTAAAAAAACTTTCTGCCGGGCAATGCCAGCAAAATGTTTTAAATGAATTTAGCGAGCGCCTGGTAAATAAACTCACTCATAATCCAACCGCAGGCTTAAGACAAATAGCTAAAGATGGTCGAGAGGATTTATTTACCTTGGCGCAATATCTTTTTAATACAACAACATATCAAGCATCTTATGAAGAAATCTCTTGAGCTAAAATTACAACACATGCTGGAGCGTTTTCAGGAGGTGGGACGTTTATTATCTGAAGCATCGATTATCGCTGATCAGAATCAGTTTAAAACCCTATCAAAAGAATACGCACAACTTGAACCGGTAGCTACATGTTACGAAACTTATATTGAAGCACAAAATAATTTATGCTCATTACAAGAATTGCTTGACGGTGATGATAAAGAATTGGCAAGCATGGCTGCAGAAGAATTGGACGATGCCAAAAATCAAATAGAAGTACTTGATGAACAATTACAATGGCACCTGATTCCTAAAGATCCGGATGATGAGAGAAATATTTATCTCGAAGTGAGGGCCGGAACCGGTGGCGATGAAGCAGCAATTTTTGCGGGTGATCTTTATCGCATGTACAGTCGTTATGCTGAAAATCAGGGTTGGCAGCTGGAGTTAATCAGCGCCAATCATGGTGAACATGGTGGATATAAAGAAATTATCGCACGTATTAGTGGTACTGCAGTTTATTCACAACTTAAATTCGAGTCTGGAGCTCATCGTGTACAACGTGTTCCAGAAACCGAATCTCAAGGACGAGTACATACATCCGCTTGCACTGTTGCAGTCATGCCTGAAGTTGAAGAAATTGATGACATTCAAATCAATACAGAGGATTTACGAATAGATACCTATCGCGCTTCAGGTGCGGGAGGACAGCATGTTAATAAAACAGATTCGGCTATTCGCATCACTCATATTCCCACAGGGGTTGTTGTAGAATGTCAAGATGAACGCTCGCAGCACAAAAATAGAGCAAAAGCGATGTCTTTACTCAAAACTCGCTTGCTAGATGCAGAACAGAGCAAGCAAAAGAAAGAACAGGCACAAACTCGTAAATCCCTGGTTGGTTCAGGTGATCGCTCAGAACGAATTCGAACTTACAATTACCCACAAGGGCGTCTGACGGATCATCGTATTAATTTAACAATCTATCAACTAAATGATGTTATGGAAGGAAATTTATCCATGGTCATCGAGCCTCTAAAACGTGAGTATCACGCAGAGTTACTCGCGGAACTGGGACGAAATGATTAACATTCGTACAGCTTTAGGAAAAAATCCTGCCTTCGAGACAGAAATTTTACTATGCCATGCATTAAATAAAAATAGGGCCTACCTCTTCGCTCACCCAGAAGAGTTATTAACACAAACCCAATTGGAAGTTTATCAAAAATTAATGGCCAAAAGAGCTCAAGGTATTCCTATTGCTTACCTTACTGGCGAACGTGAATTTTGGTCACTCAATTTAAAAGTAAACCAACATACCTTAATCCCACGACATGAAACAGAACGATTAGTAGAGCTGGCCTTAGAACACATTCCCAATCAAGCGAATACTTATATTCTCGAATTAGGTACTGGTAGCGGAGCAATTGCTTTAGCACTAGCCAAAGAAAGACCACATTGGCAGATTATTGCCTGTGATATTAGTGAAGAAGCTTTAAACATAGCAAAGGAAAATGCACAAATTCTCAAAATTAATAATGTTAGTTTTTATCAATCAAACTGGTTCAATAAAATTCCTCAACGCTTATACCATGCCATTGTTTCCAATCCACCTTATATTGCAGAACAAGATCCTCATTTACAGGAGGGGGATTTATGTTTTGAACCAAGAAATGCATTGGTCAGTAGTCAAGAAGGCTTAGCTGATCTACAATACATTATTAATCAAGGTCATAAGTATCTTTTACCTAATGGTCTGATCTTGCTAGAACATGGATTTGATCAAAAGTTTAAAGTACGCACTATACTTAATGAATTAAGATATAAAAACGTACAGTGTTGGCAAGACTTACAAGGACAGGACAGAGTGAGTGGGGGTTGGCGATAATTCTATTGATGATACAATAGTTATTTGATATACCTAGAACATTCTCTAGATCCCAAAATGTAATGTGAGGTAGGGAGAGAGCAAAATGACTGAACAACTAATTGATAAAACCAACGAGAGACGACACAACGTGAAAAGCGACGCGATAGGTAGCATGGGAATTACCCCCTATATGGAAACTGCAGGGGAAGAATATATGAATGAAAAGCAGCTTGCACATATTGAAAAAATATTGCTAGCCTGGCGTCAATCATTGATGGAAGAAGTCGACAGAACAGTGACGCATATGAAAGATGAAGCTGCGAATTTCCCTGATCCATCAGATCGAGCAAGTCAAGAAGAGGAATTCAGCATTGAATTACGTACTCGTGACCGTGAACGCAAACTCATTAAGAAAATTGAGGATGCTTTAGAGCGTTTGAGAAATGACGATTTCGGTTATTGTGAAGCATGCGGTATTGAAATCGGTCTTAAACGTTTGGAAGCAAGACCTACAGCAACCTTATGTATTGACTGTAAGACCTTATCAGAAATTAAAGAAAAGCAAAATCAGGGTTCTTAATTAGTATACGCAAAATAATTGCCGACCCAATATCTCCTCGCAGGCGTACTGTCCCTAAATTAAGAATTTTGTAGGTTGGGCCCCTAGCCCAACCTACATTTTAAAAGGGCAGTAACCCGTGCAGACCGACTCATCCCTTCCTTTGACTTTGTCAGAAACTCGCAACAAATACCACCATCCATTTTAATTTTTTCTCCTTATTGTTGTCAGAGCAAAATAGAAATGTCCCTTTTTGGGCAATTTAGAAATGTCACCTTGCAACATTCATCCCCTCTAAAACTATCCCAGGGGCTTGGGGACA